>CAYRWH010000228.1:0-2837 GCA_964427935.1 uncultured Halobellus sp.
ACGTTCTTCATACGCGTCGAATTCGACCGCCGTTTTAATAGTCGTGTCGTCATCCTCGAAGGCGGCCTCAAACTCGTCGAGCCCGTAGACGCCGGTGACGAGGTCGGTCAAGAACGACTCAGATACCCGTTCCAGCGCGTCGACGGCGGCCTCGAAGTGTTCGTAGCCGGAATTGACGCTTCCGACGAGCGCCTTGTTGTGGAGAACGAGCTCTCGGTGGAGCCGCCCGCCGTCGATCTCGAACTCCCAGTCGCCAGGAACGCCGAGTAGCGCGGCGACACCGTTCGGAGCGAGCGCATCGATGCTCTCGAACGCGTGCGGGGCGTAGCCGGTCGCTTCGAAGACGAAGTCGACCGCCTCGTGATCGTCCGGGACCGCTGGCACCGGTGTCTCGTTCGAGTTGACGTATGTCGCGTCGAGTGACTCGATTATGTCGATCGTTGGGTCGGGTCGGTCGCGCCGGCCGAGACAGTAGATCCGGTCGAACTCCTCGTCCAGCATTGCGACGGTGAGAAGCCCGAGCGCACCGTTGCCCAACACGAGCATCGACTCCGGCTCCCAGTGAAAGGTGGACCGGGTCGCAGCCGCGTGTTCAACCGCTTTCTCCGTGATCGACATTGGTTCAACGAGAAATCCCCACTCGGCGAGCGTCGGGGGCACCTCGATGAGGAACTCCGCTGGACTCGTAAAGTACTCGGCCATGAACCCGTGCGCACCGACGATCCCCCGCTCGTGGTACTTCCCGTCCGGAGCCATGTCCGGTTCGCCGCGTGCGAAGTACTCGTTAGCGCCGTTGGGCGGACGACGCACCGTCGGAACGACGAGATCACCCTGATCGAACGGCGTATCGTTCGGATCCTCGACGACACCGATCGCCTCGTGGCCCAACACGATGTGGTCTTCTCCTTCCGGCAGACCGCCGTGACCGCCGGCAATCACCTCGTGGTCGGTTCCGTCGACGCCGACGCGCAGCGTTCGGACCAGTGCTTCCCCCGACGACGGGTCCGGTCGGGGCTTGTCGACCACGACCGGCCGGTTGCCGTCCTCGTACACCGCAATCGCTTTCATATCTCTACCGAATCGCCCAGCCACCAAAAGATTTCTTTTATTATGAGTAAACGATCGACCACCGACCGCGGGTTTTTGTCGAGCCCGGACACATCGGCGAGCGTGTGTACGCTCACGATCGCGTGGCGAACGTTTGAGGGGACGCCGGTCGCGCTCGCGGCGAACCGCGATGAGTCCCTCGACCGGGAGTCTGAGCCGCCCGCACTCCGTGGTGAACGCGATCCGGACCGCAACGCGGGGAACCGCTACCTCGCGCCACGGGACGCCGAGGCCGGTGGGACGTGGATCGGACTGGGGTCGTCGGGGCTCGTGGTCGCCGTGACGAACCGCTGGCTCGACGCCGACCGCGAGGGCGATAGGTCCCGCGGCCGCCTCGTCGCCGACTGTCTCCGACAATCCTCAGCAGAGATGGCCGTCCGAACGGTCGAACAGGAACTCGACGAGCGGGACTACGCCGGGTTCAACCTCGTCCTCGCGGACGGTGTCGCCGCGTTTCTCCTCTCGTACGACGGTCGACTGGCGGTTACGCGCCTCGATCCGGGTGTTCACGTCGTTGGCAACGTCGGCGGGGTCGTGAACGGCGAGCCGTGGTTCCTGATTCCGGAGCGACGGGCGGAGGTCGGCGCGGAGCGGGCGGACAGCGCCCGCCGAGTTGCCGCCGCGGTCGTCCCCGAACCCGGAGAGGGGACGGACGCATGGCTTGGCCGCGCGACTGACGTGCTCGCCGACCACTCGTACGGCGCGTGTCTCCACGGAGATGGGTTCGGAACGCGGTCGTTCACGCGGATCCGTACCGGTTCGACGACCGAGTTCGCGTACGCGGACGGACCGCCGTGTGAGACCGAGGTGGAGCCGGTTTTCGTTCCCGACAACTTTGGCGACGGCGACGCGACGGAAAGCCAGTTTTAAGCGACTCGCGGGCGGGTGTACGGACATGAGCGTGTCCGAACTCGAGTCCGAGTTGTCGGCAGACGAGCGTGCCGGCCTCGAACTCATCCGCGAGACCGGTGGGATCCACCAGAGCGACTTCTGGAAGGAGCTCGACGTCTCCTCGCGGAAGGGAAGCCGAATCGCGGAGGCGTTGCAGGAGTCCGGGCTCATCCAACGCGAGAACACCGTCTACGACGGTCACAACACCTACTACCTAGAGCCGGCCCCCCGTGACTTGGCGTTCGGCCTCCTGATGGCCGACGATATGCTTTCACCGTTTATCGGCGAGGAGGAGATCGACCCGCAGTCGGACGCCTTCTCACAGTGGCTGATGAATCTGGCGTACGAGGAGTACTGAGAGCGATACGGGACGGCCAAGTGGTTGCTAACGCGTCGTTTCGGTCTCGTTGAAATTGAATGGGGGTTCGAGACCGCTCGCTGAGGAGTGGGTTTCGCTAGATGGTAGAAGCATATCGAGCATCCCGAGAGGGTGGCATTTATAAGCGAGAGAGTGGTGTTGCCGGCGACAGTTTATAAATCGCTACTGCGGTGCTGTATGCTTCCAGATCCGAGAGAGTTCGTTTATAAATCGTTACTGTTTGGTTGGTGGTGAACATCTCCAAAGCCCCAGCCTGCTCCGGTCGAGGGGTTCGTTTATAAATCGTTACTGTTTGGTTGGTGGTGAACATCTCCAAAGCCCCAGCCTGCTCCGGTCGAGGGGTTCGCTGCGCGCTGGGCGGGCTCGCGTCGCTCGCCCGCTCCAGTGCTTGCGTCACCCGTCTTCCCGGAGCAGGCTGCCCCTTTGAGTCCCACCCCGCACAGCACCCGCACCTCACGCC
>CAYRWH010000229.1:0-2741 GCA_964427935.1 uncultured Halobellus sp.
ACGATGTTGCCGACGGCGGCGACGGGGTTGCGGTGAGCGACGCCGCGATGGACGCAAGCGTGACCGACAACGAGGTCGAGGACGTCGATACCGGTATCGCGGTCGACGCGGCCGGCACCGATGAGCCGGTCGATGTCGAGCGCAACGAGCTCGATATGTACGACACCGGTATCCACTTCGAAGCGTTCGACGCCGAGCAGCCGCCGTTCGCGGTGTACAACGACCTCCTCGATGAGGAGGCTGTTGATGTCGCTAACGACGGCCCGGAGACCGTCGAGGCGCTGCTCAACTACTACGACACTGACACGGGCGTCTCACACTCTGACATCGACGAGAACGCTGCCTTCGAGGGCGACGTGCTCTACGATCCGTTCCTAACCGTCCCGCAGTCGGACGTCAGCGTACAGGAACCCGACGCGACACAGGAGTTCGGCCACGAGCTGACGCTCGAGGCCACGGCGGACGCGACCGACCCGCAGGTTATCGCGTTCCCGGCACCGGTACAGGGCACCGTCGATGAGGTCTTCTCCGATGTCGGCGGGGCCGTCCACGCGTACGACGCGAGTACCGGAAACTGGTCGTCGGGGAGTGACCTCGACGGCGAACCGATCGCCTCGCTCGACGCGTTCGTTGTGACGGACATCGACGAGGACGCCACGATCGCCTTCGAGTACGCTGTCGACGGGGCAACGACTCCCGGCGAGAAGACCCTCGAAAACGGCTGGAACCTCGTTGGAGCGCCGAAGAAGACCGACGTGAGCGTCGCGTACTCCAGCCTGCTCGACGGTGGTAACGCGCAGGTCAACCACTTCTACGGTTCGCCCGCTGACCAGCCACGGTTCGTCGACGACGGGACCGCGGAACGGAACGGTGAGCCGCTCTGGTACGAGAGCGACGATGACGCGGCCGGTACTCCCGCACCGTTCACGGACCTCGACGCCGAGGACGGCGACGAGGTCGTGAGTCCGTTCACGGGCTACTGGCTGAACGTCGACGCCGACGACGAGCAGGCCTCGATCGGAGGTGCGCTGCCGAAGGCAGGGACGACCGCTGATGACGAGGTCGACCTGCTCGAGACCCACCGTCCGGTGGACGAAATCCAGACCGAGAACTAACAGGAGGAACCACCCATGAAAACCACCAGAACGCTGCTCGTCGTCGCCGTTGTCCTGCTCGCTCCGCTGGCCGTCAGCGGACTGGTCGCCGCACAGCCGGCTCCACCGGCTTCCTACTACGGCGATGTTACGGTGGACGACGAGCCAGCGCCCGAAGGGACGACGATAGAGGCAGAGATCGACGGCGAGATCGTCGGTTCGATCACGACCGACGAGACTGGCCAGTACGGTGGCGAGGAGACGTTCGATGACCGGCTGGAAGCACAGTGTGACGAAGCAGCAGGCAGTGTGATTGAGTTTCGACTGGACTCCGGCGAGTACGCCGACCAGCAGTCAGAGTGTACCCCCGGAGAAGTAGTGGAACTCGATCTGACGTTCCCCGAGATCGACGACGATCCCGGTGACCCCGGAGAGGATCCGCCCGAGGACCCTCCGGAGGAAGATCCGGACAACGGTGACGATGGTGACGCCGGCAACGGTGACGATGGTGACGCCGGCAACGGTGACGACGGTGATGACAGTGCTGGCTCCGGCGGCGGAGGGGCCGGCGGTGGCGGCGGTGGCGGCGGTGTCGGCGGCGCGCCGGCCGGTGACGATGGTGCCGATATCGACGTCATCGGTGTCGACGACGGCGCAACGACGTACATCGACGATGTCCCGACCGGTGAGGACGTCACGGTTGACTTCGAGGACGAAGTCTCCGACGACGGCTTCACCATCGGGTCGATCGCCGTGGAACACCAGATCACACCCGATGATTACCGAATCGAAGTTACCGAGGTCGGCACGTCCCCGGCGAGCGGTACGACGGCACTGGACGACGCTGACGCGGTCGGATACCTCGACGTCGACCCGATCGGTACCGACGAGATCGAGACGGTCGAGTTCGAGTTCGTCGTCGAGTCGGACGCGCTTCCAGAAGACGCGTCAGTCGATACGGTGGCTATGTATCACTACGACGACGGCTGGGAACCGCTCGAAACCAACCACGTCGAAACCGAGGGTGACACCCACGAGTTCGTCGCCGAAACGGACGACCTCTCGTCGTTCGCGATCGGAGCGACGACTCCCGAGAGCGTCGATCCGGCAGTCGTTGCGGCATCGCTCGATGACACCGAGATCCCGGCCGGCGAAGCCGTCTCGGTCGATGCCACCGTAGAGAACGACGGCGATACCGAGGAGCACACGACAGTGTCGTTAACGGTTGACGGAGACGTTCAGGACGATCAAACGGTAACGGTTCCTGGTGGCGACCGTGTGGACGTGAGCTTCACTGTCGACATCGACGAACCCGGTGAGTATGCCGTCTCGGTGGACGACACGTCTGCCGGCGAGCTTACCGTTCTCGAAGAATCGAACGACGAGGAATCGAGTGATGAGGAAGCAAGCGACGAGGAAACGCCGAGCGATGATCCCGTCGTTGAAGAGCAGTCTCCCGGCTTCGGTGCGCTTGTCGCCCTGGTCGCGATGCTTGCCGCCGCGCTTCTCGCGCGCCGGCGATAGCGGCGACCACTACAGCTTTTTTTCGATCGGCGCGAGATGTAGCTTCGGAGGCAGCGATATCGTGCGGTATTACAGAGTTTCGAGGCGAAAGCCCACGAGTTTAGTCGTGGGATGAAGCCGGCA
>CAYRWH010000230.1:0-2704 GCA_964427935.1 uncultured Halobellus sp.
GGTCGGCCGCGATCGTCGCCGCGCACGCCGTGTCGGGGTACCCGTTCGTCGTTCGGACGGTTGCACCGGGGCTGGAGTCGCTCGACCGGTCGCTGATCGAGTCGGCGCGGGCGCTCGGCGCGTCGCGGGCGCGGGTGCTCCGCGACGTCGAGCTCCCCCTCGTGTGGCCGGGCGTGGTCGCCGGCGCGGCGTTCGCGGTCGCCATCTCGATGGGGGAGTTCACGTCGACGATCGTGCTCGCGACCGGCGCGGACGCGTACACGATGCCGGTCGCCATCGAACGGTTCATCGGGCGGCGGCTCGGACCGGCGACCGCGATGGGCGTCGTGTTGCTCGTGGTGACGGCGATCAGCTTCGTCGTGATCGAACGGCTCGGAGGTGACTACAGTGGGATCTGAACGAGAGACGGAACCGGAACGAAGGATGGGATCTGAACGAGAGGCGAGAACGGAACGGAGGACCGAACCGGAACGGAACCGGACACACGCCCCCGGCCCGGACGCGCCGGTTGCAGTCGATCTGTCGGGCGTGGCGAAACGCTACGACGGAGCGGTCGCGGTCGAGGACGTCGACCTGCGGATCCGCGAGGGGGAGTTCTTTACCCTGGTCGGGCCGTCCGGCTGCGGGAAGACGACGACCCTCCGACTGATCGCGGGGTTCGAGACGCCGTCGGAGGGGTCGATCCGGTTCAGCGACCGGGACGTTTCGGGCGTCCCGCCGGAGGACCGGAACGTCGGGGTCGTGTTCCAGAACTACGCGCTGTTCCCGCACATGACCGTCGGCGAGAACGTCGCGTACGGGCTCAACTTCGCCGACCCGCCCGGCGGCGTGAGCCGCGAGGAGCGCGTCACGGAGCTGCTCGAACTTGTTGACCTCCCGGAAACCGCCGATCGCGACCCGGACAGTCTCTCGGGCGGGCAACGACAGCGGGTTGCGATGGCCCGAGCGATCGCGCCCGGCCCCGACCTGCTGCTGCTCGACGAGCCGATGAGCGCACTCGACGCACAGTTGCGCGAGCGGCTCCGCGTCCAGATCCGGACGATCCAGCGTGAGCTGGGGATCACCACCGTCTACGTCACTCACGATCAGGAGGAAGCGCTGGCGATCTCCGACCGAGTCGCGGTGATGCGCGACGGGACGCCAGAGCAGGTCGCGCCGCCCAGAACGGTGTACAGGGAGCCAGCCTCCCGGTTCGTCGCGGAGTTCGTCGGCGACAACAACGTGTTCTCCGGGACGGTCGTGAAGTCAACCGGATCGACAGACGGTAACGCCTTCGCGGTCGACCTCGGCGGGGATATTCTCCGGGTCGCGGGCGGCGGCGAGGGCGGCACGGAGCGGGACGATACAGGCCAGCATGGCACCGAACGGGACGGCTATCCGAGCCCTACTCCCGGCGATCGGGTGACGTTCTGTGTCCGGCCGGAGCATCTCGAAGTCGGGCGGACGTCGAACGCGGTCCGGGCGAGCGTCGAAAGCGCTGAGTTCCTCGGTGAGACGACCCGTATCCGACTCGACTGGAACGGGACCCCGCTGGTCGTCAGAACCCGCGAGCCACTGACCGGAACGGTTGCCGCCGGATTCGACCCCAAAAGCGCTCACGTGGTCGATGTGAAACGGTCATGAGCCGAGCGGCGCTGGTCTGACCGACAGCCTCGCGGGTCGGCAAGAAATTCATTTGTGCTGAGAGTTCTGAAACCAAAAGTCAATTATTTAATATTTCAGGGGAAGATACAGCTATGTCCCGCGGGGACGACAGCGTGGAGGCCTCGCTACTCCCGGCAACGCGGGGATACCAGCCGCCGCTTCGTCGTATTGGAGCCGTACTCTGGACGCTGGCGATCGGATTGACTGTGGGACTCGGTCTCCTTGCGGACCCCGGACGGGTTCCCGAGCTAGGCGCCAGTCTGGGTGTGTTCGTCCGAGTGTTCGCCGGTGTGATCGTGTTCATCGTCGTGTTTCCGCTGGCGTTTCGCCTGCGTCGGACGGTCCCGTCGAGCGAGTAGTAGCGCAGCGGATGGACTGGTCGTCAGTTACGATGAGCGACACCGCCGTCGAGTGGCGTCGATACGTCTTAACCGACGGAGCCCTGATGGCGACCATGGCTTCGGAGTCGTGTGATGTCTGTGAGCGGTCCGTCAGAATCGCCGGCGGGATCGGTGATCTGTGGAACTTCGCGTTCGAGTCGACACAGGGAATGACCCTCGAACTCGCCGACGGCTCCGAGTTCTTCCTCTGTTTCGAGTGTATGGAGGAGCTTCCCGGCGACCACGAGCCGACCGAAGCAGATGTCGAGGCGCTCAAAGAGCGGACGGAACCGGTCGAGGAAGACGGGAACTCGTTCTGGCACTGGGGGTAGCGACGGGGCGAGTCGCTTACGAAAATATATATCAGCGCGTCGGATCCGTAACGTATGGATACCGCTGCGCTCGGTCGGTTCCTCCTCATCCTCCTCGTAGCGAACGGGATTGGGTTCGTGATCGCAGCAGTGGTCTCGCCCCCAGACCCGTTCACTCAGCTGGTCTACTACGCACCGGTGGTCCCGATCACAGTGATCGTCGCGTACGTTCTCGTTTATAAAGGAGGGTTCGATCGGATCGAAGCCGGAATATAAAATCGAACGGTCGTCAGCGATGCGTGAGCCGCGATACTGTGAGCCGCGTTCCGAGCCGATCAGGACCGCAGAACGCGGTACTCGACCGTTCCG
>CAYRWH010000231.1:0-2701 GCA_964427935.1 uncultured Halobellus sp.
GCCTCGTCGGCCGGCCTCCGCGTTGCTCCGGCCGCCCGACTCCCTCGCGCGCGTTCCTCGCGCGCGCCACCAACTCCTGACCGTTTAAGAACCGGCGACCCGATACACCAGTAATGGGAAACGCGGATCTGCGAGACCTCGCGTCAATACGGGAGGTCGCTTTTGAGGAGTTGGAGGGAAGCGTCGTCGCCATCGACGCGCACAACTGGCTGTACCGCTATCTGACAACGACGGTAAAGTGGACGAACGACGGCGCATACACGACCGCGGACGGCACCGAGGTGGCGAACCTGATCGGGATTGTACAGGGGCTCCCGAAGTTCTTCGAACACGACCTGATTCCGGTGATGGTGTTCGACGGCGACGTTACCGACCTCAAGGCCGACGAGGTGGCCGATAGGCGGGAGAAACGCGAGGCGGCCGAACAGCGGCAGGCGGCGGCCGAAGAGCGCGGTGACGCCATCGAGGCCGCCCGGCTCTCCGCGCAGACACAGCGGCTCACCGATACGATACAGGAGACGACCCGAGAGCTGTTAGCGCTGCTCGATGTCCCGGTGGTTGAAGCACCCGCAGAGGGGGAAGCGCAGTGCGCGCACATGGCCGCGACGGGACGCGTCGATCACGCCGGCAGCGAGGACTACGACACCCTGCTGTTTGGCGCGCCAACGACGCTCCGGCAGCTGACGAGCAAGGGGAATCCGGAGCTGATGGATCTCGATGCGACGCTCGCGGACCTGGAGTTGGACCGCGAGGGGTTGATCGATGTGGCGATGCTCTGTGGCACCGACTTCAACGAGGGCGTTCACGGGGTCGGTCCGAAGACCGCGGTTTCGGCGGTCAGGGAGCACGGCGACCTCTGGGGTGTGCTTGCGGCGCGCAACGCCGAAATTCCGAACGCCGCGGCAGTCCGTCAGTTCTTCCTCGATCCGCCTACGTCGGACGCCTCGTTCGACGCGGCGATCGAGCCCGATGTCGAGGCGGCGCGCACCTATGTCGTCGACGAGTGGGGCGTCGACGCCGACGAAGTCGACCGCGGATTCGAGCGTATCCGCGAGTCACAGGTCCAGACCGGCCTCGATCGCTGGACCTGAGCGCAGACGGGTTGCCATCCCGCTATCGCGGTAGGTTTACAGTGACTCCGCGTTGATCCGTCGGCATGAAAGTGCTGGTAGCTGGTGGGACGGGATTCATTGGGTCGTATCTGTGTCGAGCGCTCGTTGACGCGGGCCACGAGGTGACCGCGCTGTCACGGTCACCCTCAGAGCCCCCGGAAGGTGTCGAGTCCGCCGTCGGAGATGTCACGGCGTACGACTCGATCGCGCCGACAGTCGACGGCCACGACGCCGTTGTGAACCTCGTCGCGCTCTCGCCGCTATTTGAACCCAAGGGTGGAAACGTCATGCACGACCGGGTCCACCGAGCGGGGACCGAGAATCTGGTTCGGGCGGCCGAGGAGGGCGGCGCGGACCGGTTCGTTCAGATGAGCGCGCTCGGGGCCGACTCCGACGGCGACACGGCGTATATCCGGGCCAAGGGACAAGCCGAGGAGATAGTCGCCGACAGCGACCTCGACTGGACGACGTTCCGCCCGTCGGTTGTGTTCGGTGAGGGCGGTGAGTTCGTCTCGTTCACGAAGCGGTTAAAAAAGATGTTCGCCCCGGCCGTCCCGCTGTACCCGCTCCCGGGCGGCGGAAAAACGCGGTTCCAGCCGATCCACGTGGAAGACCTCGTTCCGATGCTCATCGCTGCGTTGGAGGACGATACACACGTCGGTAAGACCTACGAGATAGGTGGTCCGGAGTCGTTAACGCTTCGTGAGGTGACGAATCTCGTGTACGAGGCCGAGCGCAAGGGAGTGACAATCGTTCCGCTGCCGATGCCGCTCGCAAAGATCGGGCTCACTGTTCTCGGAGCGGTTCCCGGCTTCCCGATGGGGTCCGACCAGTACCGGTCGCTGCAGTTCGACAACACCACCGCCGACAACGATATCGGCGCGTTCGGCGTCGAGAGATCGGAGATGACGACGCTCGGGGAATACCTCGGCCTCAAGTGATCGTGACAACGAGTAATAATTTACTCTGAACAGGGGTAAATCGCCGGACGGAAAGGCGAAAACACCCACAGTCGAAGAGACGTGGATCTCAGGTCTGGTAACGTCACCAGAAGCCTTATATCCGAGTTTCCACTCTGCTAATTTCAAAGGTCGAGGGAGTTTACGATGAAATTGGCAATGATCGGATTCGGACAAGCGGGTGGGAAAGTCGTCGACAAGTTCTTGGAGTACGACAAACGGACGGGCTCCGAGATCGTTCGCGCGGCCGCGGCGGTGAATACGGCCAAAGCGGACCTGATGGGACTCGAACACATCGCCGAGGACCAGCGCGTGCTCATCGGACAGTCCCGGGTCAAAGGACACGGGGTCGGCGCGGACAACGAACTCGGCGCGGAGATCGCCGAGGAGGACATCGACGAGGTACAGGGGGCGATCGACTCGATTCCGGTTCACGAGGTCGACGCGTTCCTCGTCGTCGCCGGGCTTGGCGGTGGCACGGGCTCTGGCGGCGCGCCAGTGCTCGCGAAACACCTCAAACGGATCTACACGGAGCCCGTCTACGGACTTGGCGTGTTACCCGGGAGTGACGAGGGAGGGATCTACACGCTCAACGCCGCGCGGTCGTTCCAGACGTTCGTCCGCGAGGTG
>CAYRWH010000232.1:0-2653 GCA_964427935.1 uncultured Halobellus sp.
GTGTATGCAACGATTTGCCGACGATCGACGCGAGATATACGTACACCCAAACGCGACGGTCGACGACGTCCCGCTCACGGGCGAGTTCGACGTGCCGCCCGTTGCCGACACGGAACCGTTCGTCCCGGACAACATGAAGGATCCCAAAATATACCCCGGCGACGTAATTGCGGGCGTTGTCGGCGGAGAGGTCGCGTTCGTCGAACTCATCGTCGACAAGGACGATGATCTCGTTATCGTGACCCCGCTGAATAAGGGGATCCCAACGTATATTCGGGACAACATCTTCAGCGCTCGGATCTTCCGTGCGGACCGGATTCACATCTTCGAGGCGGTCGGGGAGACGATCGAGGAGCCCGACGTGGAGTTCGATGTCTCGAAGCTTCAGACGCCCGAAGAAGAGCGTCCCCGGTAACGAGCGAGGGTGCTCCGGACGCGAGGCGCGATGAACCCGGCTCGCGGCCGTTCCCGGAGTATCGTCCGTGAACCAACCCGTTTTTCGACCGATACCCAGTCATGAATCCAAAACGCGCACGCGTCAGGAACTACAAGAGCATCGACGACACGGGGTGGGTTGAGATCGACGATCTCACCTGCCTCATCGGAAAAAACGAGTCCGGAAAGACCGTTCTTATGGAGGCGCTCACACGCCTCAATCCGGATCGGGGAGAAGGGGAGTTCACGCCGTACGAGGACTACCCGAGGCGGCGGTGGTCCGAATACAGTGATCGCCACGACGACAACCCCGATCCGGTTGTAAGCGTCGAGTTCAGGCTCGATCGGGAGGAGCGATCGCGGCTCGACGAACACGGAGGACGTGCTCCGAACGGGACGGTCGTCGTCACGAAAAACTACGCCAACGACCGCCAGTGGGAGTTGGAGGTCGACGAGTCCACGTACTTGGACCGGCTGCTCTCGACCCACGACGTTCCCGATGACGCAAGCGAGGAGCTTCGCGACGCTGACTCCCTTGAAGCGTTTCACGCGACTGCTACGAGCCTCAGTGCGGACGCAGAGCAGGACGCGGGCGACCTTGGTATGCTCGCGGATGGCGTCCCCGAGTCGATCGCGGCAGTCGCTGACGAAATCGGTGAGGAGGTCCTCGCCCCGGAGCTCCCGACGTTCCACTACGTCGGAGAGTACAGCGCGCTAGACGCCTCGATCGACCTCGACGCGTTCACCGATCGGGTCGAGGCAGGGGAGCGAACCGCTTCGGACCGCGTGTTTGAGGCGCTGCTCTCCGTTGCGGATCTCGATGTCGACTCTCTCCGGACGGATGACTGGCGCGAAACGCTCACCGAACTGGAGGCGGCGTCGAGCGATGTGACGAGCGCGGTCACCAACTACTGGAGTCAGGCGGACGACGTGGTGGTCCGGCTCCGCGGAGTCGACGGGGAGTCGCGGACGGTCGAGGTCCGCGTCGAGAACCCGCACCACGGGGTGACCGTCGAGTTCGACCAGCGATCACAGGGGTTCCGCTGGTTCTTCTCAACGTTTTGTACCCTGTTCGGGCTTAAAAATGCGGACGAGGATGTGGTGCTGTTGTTGGACGAACCCGGCCTCCATCTACACGCCAAAGCAAAACGTGAGTTCCTATCGTTCCTCGACGAGGAGATCGCCAGCGACGGAACCGTCGTGTACAGCACTCACTCGCCGTTCATGATCGACCTCAACCGGGCCTATCAGACGAAGATGGTCCACAAGGATCCGGAAACGGGGTCGACCGTGCTCTCGGATCCCGACGACGCTGACGCGTACACCCGGTTCCCGCTTCAGAACGTGTTCGAACTCGGCGTGATGGAGACGATGATCTCCCGATCACAGCTCCTGTTGGTCGAAGACGGGACGACCTACGAGTACCTGTACAACGTCTCACAGCTGTTGGAGGATACCGACGCACCGGTGTTAGACCGCGGGTGGACAGTCCTCCCAATCGGTACGCTCGAAAACACCGAAACGGTTCGGTCGGTGTTCGATACCGGCGAAAAGGAGGTTGCGATCGTTCACGACGGCTCCGAACTCGACGGCCCCCAACCGCCGGGAGATGTCACAGTCGTTGGAATCGGTTCACATGCGCTCGTCGACGGCGACGCGACAATCGAGGACGTTCTCTCCGAGTCGTTCTTCCTCGAACTCGTCAATCGGACGTACGCCGCGGAGTTCTCGGCTGCCTCGGGCGCTCCGGATCGTGTGACGAGCGGCGGACTCGCCGACGTGGCCTCAACCGGACCGATCGTCGAGCGACTCGACGCGTACTTCGCAGAACACGGGATAGCGGGCGGCAGCTTCGACCGTTCACGGCCCGGAACGTACCTCCAACGACACCGTAGCGAGTTCACGGAGGAAGTGGATATGGACACCCGGAAAGCGTTTGGCTCGCTCGCTCGTGAGCTGAACCGGACGCTCGGACACTTCGACGGCGACCGAAAGACCGGGTTCTTCCAGTCGCTGTTCGGAGGGTAGGCTGCTCACTCCCGGCAACGCGCTAGGGAGCGCCCCACGCGGGCAGTTTTTTCCACCGATCGGAACCGACGACGGTGAACATTGGTTGTGACATCCTCCCACGACTGAAGTCGTGGGCTTCCCACGCCGGCACCACAATGCGCTGGTTTGGGAACTTATGTTTGCGACCCGACACGCCGATGGGAGTGCC
>CAYRWH010000233.1:0-2643 GCA_964427935.1 uncultured Halobellus sp.
TGCGGCAAGGCCCACATGCGCGAGGGCTGGCGCGCGGGCCGACTCACGTTCCAGGAGTAACCATGGCGGGAAGCTTCCACCTCCTGGCGTGTGACGAATGCGGAAACGAACAGGTCGTCTTCGGTAAAGCCTCCTCGACGGTGTCGTGTGCCGTCTGTGGCGCAACGCTCGCGACCCCAACCGGCGGAGAGGCAGAGCTACACGGCGAAATAGTCGAAACCGTTGAGGCGCGGTAACCGCCTCGTCACCCCGTATGAAGTACAGCGGCTGGCCCGAACCCGGCGAGTTGGTGGTCGGCGATGTCGATGAGATAGCCGACTTTGGCGTGTTCGTCGATCTCGACCAGTACGAGGACAAACGCGGCCTCTGTCACATCAGTGAGGTCGCCTCCGGCTGGATCAAAAACGTCCGCGATCACGTCCGCGAGGGACAGACGGTCGTTGCGAAGGTCCTCGAAGTCGACGAGTCCTCGAACCAGATTGACCTGTCGATCAAAGACGTCAACGAACACCAGCGCAAGGAAACGATACAGGACTGGAAAAACGAGCGGAAGGCCGACAACTGGATGCTCATCGCCCTCGGCGAGGATGTCGACGACGACCGATACACGGACGTCGCTAACGCGCTTCTTACCGAATACGACTCGCTGTACGACGCCTTCGAGGCGGCCGCGATACGCGGCGACGAGGCACTCGAAACCGTCGATGTCGACGGCGACGCGGCAGAGGCAATCGTCGCCGCCGCACGAGACAACGTCTCGGTCCCCTACGTCGATGTCACCGGCTACGTCGATCTCGAATCGGCGGCAGCAGACGGTGTTGATAACGTCAAGGCCGCGCTGGAAGCGGCGTCCGGAAACGGTGAGATACCCGACGGCGTCGAGCTTGATGTCGGCTACGTCGGCTCGCCGGAGTACCGGATCAAGGTCCGTGCCCCCGACTACAAAACGGCTGAGGACCAGCTTGAGGCAGCCGCGGAGCGCGCCCGCGAGTCGATTGAGGCAGCCGGCGGCTCCGGCGAGTTCCATCGCGAACGACGCGAGGACGACGAGTAGCCGTTTCGTCTGACGACCCCGCTTCAACTCATGCGCTCCGATATCCGCGTTTGTGCGAACTGGGAAACGGCTCACAACCGACCGGTGTACACGCTGGGTGACCAGTGTCCCGTCTGTGACGGCCCCGCGGCAAACAGCGCCCCGGCTCCCTTTGACCCGACAGATCGCTACGGGGAGTATCGTCGGCGCGCACGGCCGGACGGCCCAGACGAGTAGACCGAACCCGAAACGAGACGACCGAATAGCCACCCTCTTGTGACCGCCGCTCCTTCGGATCCCGTATGGACGACATCGAGATCGATGAAGTGGCGACGCCCGAGCTCGACGACCCGGTACTGATCGAGGGGCTTCCGGGCGTTGGCCACGTGGGAAAGCTCGCCGCCGAACACCTGCTGGAGGAGTTCGATGGCGAACTCGTGCGCAGGGTGTACGCGACGGAGTTTCCGCCGCAGGTGAGCGTGGAAGGTGAAGACGGCGTCGCGTCACTGACGTGTGCGGAGTTCCACGCGGTCAAGACTGAGGGCTCCGACCTGCTCGTGTTGACCGGCGACCACCAGGCCGGATCGAATGAGGGGCACTACCGACTCACATCTACGTTTCTCGATGTCGCCGAGTCGTTCGGTGCGAAGCGAGCATTCGCGCTTGGCGGCGTCCCGACCGGCGAGCTCGTTGAGGAATACACGGTGCTTGGAGCCGTCTCCGAGGCGTCGCTCGCCGAGGAGCTACGGGAAGCGAACGTCGAGTTCCGCCCCGACGAGCCGGCAGGTGGAATTGTTGGTGTCTCTGGACTCGTGTTGGGACTCGGTGGTCGACGTGGCATCGAAGCGGTGTGTTTGATGGGCGAGACGAGCGGCTACCTGGTCGACCCAAAAAGTGCACAGGCCGTACTGGAAGTGTTGGAAGAAATGCTTGCTTTCGAGGTTGATTACGCCTCTCTCGAAGACCGTGCCGAGGAGATGGAAGAGGTGGTCGGTAAGATCCGCGAGATGCAGGACGGACCCGCGGTCCCGGACGACGACCTGCGATACATCGGCTAACCAGCCGACGCCGTCACGACACCCGGCGGAGTTGAACACCGTTCTCGTGGAGAATCCCTAAATGCGACGTTTTTGACGGCGAGAGTGGCAACGAGTTCGAACGGACGGTCCAACAGCACCTTATATTCCTATTAGCCTTCCCTGGACGATCGGTGTCACTATACGAAGTATTGAAATAGGATGTCCAAGAATAACCGGGTAAGATGACGAAGTCAAACGCATTCACCGTCATTTCCGAACAGAACGATCACGATCACGCCACTGTACGTGCACATCCACGCAACGAGACCTACCACATCGTCGACTACGCCGACGAGACGGCTCGGGAGCAGGTTGCGGAGCTGCCGGCCGGCTCAGTTGTCGAGCTAGAGCTGTCGCGTGCGGGTCGCCGGAGCAACGTCTGGTGTGCCGAATCCATCCGCACGGCCGAGACTGACGGCGGCGTCGACATCGAGGGGGAGCCGAACGCGTAATGAGCTGATCGCGGAGATCGAACCCGATCTCCCCCGACCCGTCCCGATCCCTCATGTGGTTTCTCGTCCCGGTCCCCCC
>CAYRWH010000234.1:0-2620 GCA_964427935.1 uncultured Halobellus sp.
CCGGACAATCCCCTAAACGACGCCGTCGCAGCGGCACACGACGACGGCGTCGTTGTCGTGTCGTCGGCCGGAAACTCCGGACCAGGGGCTGGAACGATCAGTGCGCCCGCGAACGCGCCGGAGTCGATTTCGGTCGGAGCCTCGGACCCGACGGACCGGTTCTACGATGACGACATCGCCGCGTTCTCCTCGCGTGGCCCAACGGAGTTAGGCGATATCAAGCCGGATGTCGTCGCGCCGGGCGTCTTCGTGGTCGCAGCGGGAAGCGAGGACGCCGGCGAGTTCCCGTACACGGAGAAATCCGGAACGAGCATGTCGGCCCCGATGGTGACCGGAACCATCGCGCTCATGCTGGAGGAACGTGACGACCTGTCGCCAGAGGAGGTTCGAAGCGCACTGGCGACGACCGCACACCAGTTCGACGAACCGAGCGTCTACGACCAAGGCGCGGGACAGATAGACGCACAGCAGGCCGTCAACGCGACGCTATTTGTTGAGGAGCCAACGCTCGGATTCGGTGAACTGGAGTTCGAGGACTCCGCGACGGAGGAGTTCACTATTGAGAACCAGGGCGACGAGACGATGAACCTCTCGCTATCCGGAGAGCTCACCGGCCCCGATGGTGAGGCGGGATCCTTCGATCTGACGCCCGAGTCGACGACGCTGGAGCCCGGGGAGACGACAACCGTGGAGCTAAGCGTCCACGCCGATGTCGAGTCGCCGGGACTGTTCAGCGGGACGATCTCCTACGAGGAGACGACGACGGACGAGACGTTCCACTCCGTGTTCGGCTACGAGCAGGAGCCTGATCTCAGCGACGCTATCGTCGTCGAGAAGGTCCCAATGGACGACCGTGATATCGAGGGTGAGCAGGTTCGCGTCGAGTCCCACGACGACCGCGAACAGAGTGAGTCCTACGAGTTCGACAGCGATGGTCAGGCCGTGTTCTTCCCAGAGACGGACGCGAATATGACGATATGGACGGACGGACGTGAGGAAGCGACGAGCGACCCGATCATGATGCCGACAGTCATCGATCCGGAGGAGTATCAGGGTGAGACGCTCGTCTTTGACGAACACGAGACCGTTGAGTACGAGTTTGACACGAGCGAAATAGAGGACGAACACGGGGACCTGTACAACCGGAGGGTTTCCGCGACGTTCAACCTCGATGTCCAGCCCGACAGCTTCTTCGGCTCCTACAGCCGCTCGCTAACAACCATTGGAATCGGCTTGGATCACACCGGAACCGCGTACTTCGGTGAGACGCCGGAGTGGGCGACAGAGCCCGAAGAGCAGACGTACGCATCACTCCAGCGGATCACCGTGCCGCAGGACACACATGATCCGTGGGAAACCGGCGGGATACAGAACCCGCACGTGTATGACTTACTCACTTTCACCGAGGGAATCGACGGACCGGTTACTGACGAGGTGGATCACGACACGCTACAGGAGCTCGACAGCACCTACCAGCGGGACGACGTTGAGTCCGCGAGCGAGCTACAGCTAAGCCACACGTTCGAACCGGACCGCGACTGGACCGGTCCGGTCAGCACGACGTTCCTACAGGAACTCGGCGAACAGGTCGATCAGACCTACTACACCTCCACAGGAGACCTCCGGTCGAACTTTGGCGTCACGACCGAGTACGAGACGGCCGGCGAAACGATCGAGTGGGACCAAGATGCCACGGACCACGTGCCTGAAGCCGGGTACTCCGACCGGTTCGTGTTCAACCAGCATCCGGCGGTGAACTACGTTGACGACGAGTTCGGGACCCTCGTCAATCCGTCGAACATCTATCAGGACGGCTTCTTCCTTGCGGACCAGCCGACCGAGGAGGACACGGAACGACACCCGTACGAACTCGGCTTCTCCGCCGACACAAGCTACGAAGTCCGATACAACGGCGACATTCTGGAGGCTGAAGACGGCGTTGGTGACGACTACACGATCTTCATCAGCGGAGACGATATGCCGGATATCGAGGATGGAGATGTCGTCGAGATCGATCTCGAAGCGACCGAACTCGCCCCCGTCCACGAGCTCGACACCGAGTACGGCGTCGAGTACCACGCCGGGAACGAGAACGAGCCGCCCGAAATAGTCGACGTGGCCGTCGAGGGGCTCGACGCGTACAACGAGCGGGCCGACGGGACCGTCGAGATCCACGTCGAGATCGAAGACCACGTCACCGGCGTTCCGGACGCGTTTGAAGCGTACTACGCGTCCGCCGACGCCGAGAACACCGCGTTTGAGGACGCTGACGGGTGGAACGCAGCCAACATCGAACACGTCAGTGACGGTACCTACGCGCTAGAGGCTGACGTGGCCGCGATGGGTGACGAAGAGGGGCTCTCGCTGGCGCTCCGTGCCGTCGACGAGGAGGGAAGCTACGTCGAGACGACGCTGTTCGATGTCGCCAACTTCGTTGAGGCACCTGCGGTCATCAACCAGAGTGCGCCCGACCGCGTCGATTCCGGTGACGAGATTACCGCCACCGTCGACGTCACCGAACTCGAACGCGTCCAGACCAGCCTCCACGACGCCAGCACCGTCTCCGAGGACGACCTCACCCTGTTCCACGGCTCGACGATCAACGCCTTCGACCAGTGGC
>CAYRWH010000235.1:0-2597 GCA_964427935.1 uncultured Halobellus sp.
GGTCCAGCGATCCGGTGTCGACCTCGCGGCGCGGCACCGTGACCACGTACTCGTCGCCTTCCTCGCGAACATCGGCACTGAACAGACAAAGGAGCTTCTCGGAGATTTCCATGATAGACTCCATCGGAACCTCGGGACCCCACACTATAGTTGTACCGCCGTGATTCCCCCAGCTACGACGCGGGTTCCCGCCGAGCTACTCGCCGATAGGGGTCCCGTCGGCGCGTTTCGGCCCTTCCGAATCGAAGACGACGACGCCGTTTCCGCGCTCGCCCGCGGTCGGGTCGTAGCCGTCGCGGACCCCGATCGCCTCCTGTAGCTCCCGAACTGCTCGCTCCTTGAGCGCCGCCGCCAGGTCCTCCGCGTCCGCTCTGTCAATGTCGCGCCCGAGTCCCTCACACTCGTGAGCTCGGACCATCCCGGACCCGTCCACGGCCTCGCCCATCGGCTGGCTCGTGCCGCCAAGCGCCACGCTGAACGGGTACGTTTGACAGATCAGCGGGCGGTCGTCGTGGACCGTACAGGCCCCCTGTCCGTCCGTCTCAGTATAAAAGGTACAGTCGCCACAGTCATCGGTTGCGAGCGCCCACTCGAACGTCTCGCCTTCGGATTCGCCGTTCTCCGTCTCCGTGAGTCCGTACGGCATCGGTCGAGCGACATCGCGCCAGTCGTACGCCTCGCCGAACCGCTCTTCGGCGGCGTCGGCAACCGCGCGGACCTCGTCGGGAAACACCGTTGCGGTGTGCGGCTCTCGCGTCTCGTGACAGTCGTCGGTGTCGCCGTGACCGCCACTGTCTTGTCCGGTGTCACCGTGACCGCCACTGCTTTCTCCGGTGTCGTCGCGGTCAACTGCGCCGGATCCTGCTCCGGCCGGCGCGCCACCGGGTTCGTCGGGTGCGTAGCCCGTACAGCAGCCGCCACAGCGCGTACACTCGAAGCCGATCGACTCGATGGCGTCCGCGAGTAACTCGACATCGAGATCGCGGGCACGGTCGAGTTCGGCTTCGAGTGACTCCATACGTTGCGTTCGCCCCCGACCGAGTTAATCTCGTTCCTTCCCTACCCGATCGGACCGGTCTGGGGAAGCGTCAGACACGCGTGGCGGGCGAAGGAGCGAAGTACGATCACTCCCTATCGAGCGAGCGTGAAGGAGTACGAACGGAAAGGGCTCCTCGAACGGGTCAACCGTGAGGCGGCGACGGTTGGCGCGTCCATTCCGGATGAAATCGAGATCCAAGGGGAGTCGATCGAGCTACAGTCGTTCGTCTTCGAGATCGAGCGGCGAGAGACGGTGCCACCGGGCGAGCGCGACCGCGTCGAGCAGGCAAAACGAAACCTCCGACGGGAGCGATTGGAACGACTCGAGCGTATCGAAGAAAACGAGGTGAGCTACGAGCGCGGCGAAGAGCTGGCGGCGTCGATCATCGGTATCGACCGGGCGCTGGAGGCACTCGACGGACTGAACGCCCCTGATCCGGAGACAGAGGCAAAACGGCAGGAGGCAGCAGACCACAAGCGCTGGATGAGTTTCTTGAAAAAGGCGCTCGGGCGTGACGATGGGGGCGGCGGCCGCGCGGGCGGCGGGGGCAGCGGACGGACGCGATTCTAGCTCCCGGTGAAATCGATCCGCGAGCCGCTCCCATCGCCTTCGCGGGTGGCGGGTCCGAGTCGGACGAACTCGTAGGCGTCGTCGTCGAGGTAGACCGCGTCGCCGTCGACGGCGACCCCGACCGATTCTAGGGTTGCGCCCTCACAGGGGCCGAAGTTACAGTAGCCGGAGTCGGCCTCGAACGTCGCGCCGTGTTTCTGACAGAACACCTCCCCGTTGCGGACGAACGCGCCGTCGTCCTTGTCGAGCCGCACGTCGGTCCAGTGTTGACAGTAGTTTCGGAACGCGGCCACCTGCCCGGCTGCTCGGGTTATGATTGCCTCCGCCTCCGGCGTGCCGTCCTCGTCTGCGCCCACGTCGCCCTCGCCGTCATCGACCGCGTCGGGATCGGTCGGCCGGAGGGTAACGAGCAGCGTCCCGTCCTCGGGCACCTCTTCGACTGCGGCGATCCGACGGTCCGCATCCATACGATCCGATGGCACGGAGCCGGTTTTAACGTTCTGTGTCCGAGTCGGGCGGGCGACAACGCGGGATCACAGTCGCTCACCGTCGTAGTGCCGCTCCTCCACGCGGCGGTCGAACAGCCGTGAGAGCAGCGTCGTGAGCGGTCCGGCGATCCCCTCGCCGTCGCCGTCAACGGCGAGTCCGTCCACTGTCTTAACCGGCCGAATCTCCCACGTCGAGTTCGTGAGGAAGACCTCGTCGGCTTCGCGCACGTCACTCGGGGTGTAGCGCCCCTCCTCGACCGGGATCCCCTCGGACTCGGCGATGTCGACAACGACCTCACGGGTGATCCCGGGGAGCACCGGTCCGTCGAGCGAGGGCGTCTTCAGCGCGGTGCCGTCGGCGAAAAAGAGGTTCGCGGTTGCCCCCTCGGCGACGTGACCGTCCGAGTCGAGAAGCATGGCCTCGTCGGCCCCTGTCACACGGAGTTCGAGCCGGGCAAGGATCCCGTTGAGGTAGTTGTGCGTCTTCGCGGCCGCCGGGA
>CAYRWH010000236.1:0-2588 GCA_964427935.1 uncultured Halobellus sp.
CGCGGAGAGGGGACCGACCTGTCGTTCGACCGAGACGAGGACAGTCGTCTCTCCCGTCGCGTCCTGAAGCGCGGGAGCGACTCGGTCATCCGCTTCGGCGGAATCGTACGGCGATCCGTCCGCGTCAGCGCCATCCGTCTCCGCCTTCTCCTCTACTACACTCGTTTCGTCAGCATCGATCTGTACGTCGGTCTCGATATCGGCGGTATCGACATCTATCGCGTCACCGGAAGTCGAACCCACGACTGCTGCCGCGCCTGCGGTCGGCGCGAACATGGATACGACCATTACGGCTGCGAAGAGAGTCGCGAAGATTCGTTTCGTATCGTATGTCATCGATTGTGAAGCCTCCGCCGTCGGAGGGTATGAGTCCACAAGGAGAGCATACTCATGGTGATTGGCCGTTTACTATCCGTTCCCATCCGGTGAAAACGTGGTAATGAGCCGTTTCAACCGTGGTTCATCGAAGGCCCGAGCCGGGAACCCGTTCGGAGGAGGCGTACCAACGCTACCCGACGGGTCGCCCGGGGCGAACGTGCGGTCGAAGATGCGATCACCTGACCGATCGTGTCGACTGTTTGGCACCCGACGGACGAGACTCATAACTCGATCGCGAGTAAGGTTTATTCTCCCGCGATCATCGCCGGAAGATTCATTCGTCATCTTGTAGAATCTACTCATGACGAATGGCAGTACTCTGGCTGGAGGACGTCGGTGCCGACGACGTGGGGGTCGTCGGCGGCAAAGGAGCGTCGCTGGGCGAACTCATCGGTGCGGGTCTTCCGGTTCCGCCGGGGTTCGCCGTCACGGCAGGAACCTACCGCGAGTTCATCGAGGACGCGGGGATCGACGAGGCGCTGTTCGACGCCGTCGACGTCGATCCTGAGGACTCGACCGCGCTTCGGGAGGCCGAGGCGACCGCCCATGAACTGATCACCGAAACACCGTTTCCGGATCCGGTCCGCGAGGAGATTCTAGAGAGCTACCGGTCGATGGGGAGCGACGACGACGAGGCGTTCGTTGCGGTCCGTTCCTCGGCGACCGCGGAAGACCTACCTGATTCCTCGTTTGCCGGTCAACAAGAGACGTTCCTCAACGTCCGGGAAGCCGACCTGCTCCGTCGGGTGAAAGAGTGTTGGGCGTCGCTTTTCACGCAGCGGGCGATCTACTATCGCCAGCAGCGCGGGTTCCCACACGAAAATGTCGACATTGCGGTCGTCGTCCAGCGGATGGTCGACGCCGAGAAATCCGGCGTGATGTTCACGAGCCATCCGTCCACCGGCGACCCGCAGATGACGATCGAAGCCGCGTGGGGACTCGGCGAGGCAGTCGTCTCCGGGACCGTCTCACCCGACAACTACGTATACGACCGTGAGAGCGATTCTATCACAGATATCACCGTCGCAGACAAGAAAGTTGAGATGGTGAAAGACCCCGACACGGGTGAGACCGTCCAACTCGATGTCGACGAGAAGCGGCGGACCGAACGCGTCCTCTCTGACGCGGAGATCACCGATCTCGTAACCCTCGGTGAGCGTGTCGAGGAGCACTACGGAACCCCGCAGGATGTCGAATGGGCCGTCTTCGAGGGCGACATCTACATGCTCCAGTCACGTCCGATCACGACGATCCGCGAGGAGTCAGGAGAGAGATCCGAAACGGTCGGCGGCGACAAGAACGGAGTCGCCGACGATACGAACAACGTCACCGGCGATGGGGGGAACAGTAGCCGGAGCGAAAACGGAACCGACCACGCCGAAGCCGACGCTGGAGGCGACGACGGCGACGTTCTCGTGGGTGGTCTTGGCGCGAGTCCGGGTGCTGTCTCGGGGGCGGTACGGATCGTCGATAAACTCGACCACCTCGATCAGGTTGAGGAGGGTGATATCCTCGTGACAGAGATGACGATGCCGGATATGGTCCCCGCAATGAAACGCGCCGCCGGAATTGTCACCGACGAGGGGGGGATGACGAGTCACGCCGCGATCATCTCGCGGGAGCTCGGCGTCCCCGCCGTCGTCGGGACCGGCAACGGGACGAGCGTACTGAAGGACGGCGGGTCGGTCACGATCGACGGCGACAAGGGGACGGTTCGGCCCGGTGCCGACGAGAGCGCGGAGCCCGCCGAGGAGTTCGAGCCGGTGGAGGCGGCGCGGCCGGAGACGCCGGTGAAACCGATGACGGCGACGGAAGTGAAGGTGAACGTCTCGATCCCGGAGGCGGCCGAGCGCGCGGCCGCAACCGGTGCCGACGGTGTCGGACTGCTCCGGATCGAACACATGGTGCTCTCGCTCGGAAAGACGCCCGAGCGGTACATCGCCGATCACGGGGCACGCGCCTATCAGGACGAGCTGATAGACGGGATCCGTGCGGTTGCCGACGAGTTCTATCCGCGGCCGGTTCGAGTACGGACCATCGACGCGCCGACGGATGAGTTCCGTGAGTTGGACGGCGGCGACGGCGAGCCCGTGGAGCCAAACCCAATGCTCGGCTGGCGTGGGGTTCGACGGAGTCTCGACAAACCGGAGCCGTTCCGGCAGGAGCTCGCGGCGTTCGACCGGCTCATCGAGATGGGCTACGACAACATC
>CAYRWH010000237.1:0-2577 GCA_964427935.1 uncultured Halobellus sp.
GGCGTTGAGTTCTACCTCGCTCTCGACTATCGGCTCACCCAACCGCTCTGCCAGATCGTCGAGGTACTCGTCCGTGATTTCGGCGAGTTCGGAGTCACGCTCGACGTCTTGTACATCAACCGGCGTGTGGTGGTCGGTTTCTTGGGGGAACTCCTCCTCGTCGAGTGCCGCCGAATCGTACAGGTCGAGCCGCTCCCAGTCGGTTAGTTCGCCGTCGTCGACCTCGAAGGTCAACCGGCCGAGGTGGTCGAACTCGTCGCCGAATTCGGAGATGACGCCGTCCTCGCTCTCGTCGGGCTCGTCGAAAACGATCCCTGAATGTGACCCGACGACCGCGTCGACCCCGTCGACGCCGACGATCGTCGAGTGTGCGCTGGAGGGAGCGTGGGACGCACAAACGATGAAATCGCACTCTTCTTCTAGCGCGTCGACCGCATCCTGTGTAGCCTCCTCGTAGCCCAGCACCTGCCAGTCGTCCGGGTAGTCCGTAATGTCGCGGAACCCGCTCGTTCCCATGCCGAACACGCCCACGGTGTGATCCTCTGTCTCCACGGTCGTCCAGCGCTCGGTGCCCGGAACCGGCTCGTCGTCGGGCGTGAGCAGGTTGGTGATCACCCACGGGAACGTCGACTCCTCGAACCGCTCCTCGGCAACTTCGATACCGAAGTCGAACTCGTGGTTCCCGGCACCGACGGCGTCGATACCCGTCTCGTTTAGCGCCTCGATCATGTGTTCTCCCTCGAACTCTAGTCCGAGTACGGAGGGTGCGAGTTCGTCTCCGTTGCCGAGATAGATGGCGTTCGGATACTCCTCGCGAATCTCGTCAACCAGCGTCTGGTACCGAGCGATATCAAGGTTCTCGAAGTCTGCGTCCTCGAAACGCCCGTGGAAGTGCGTGTCGTGAATAATGGTCAGCGTATCCTCGTCGGCCGCGGCCGCGTTTCCGACCCCGCCGAGCCCAAGCGCGCCAACCGTCAGTCCTCCGGCGGCTCCCGCGAGGAGCCGGCGTCGTCGTTCGTTGACCGCTTCCGTTGACCGCTGATCGTTTGCCATACGAAACCGTTTGAAACGAGCTATTTAAACTTTCATTTCCCGGATACGTTGTGGTATATAATTATATACAGTATTCCGTATTTCGTAGGGAGTTCTCTCAAATATGTACTCTCCGAGCGGTGACTGACGGTGCTCCCGTCCGCCGTCTCAGCTACCCGTTCAGCTTCACATCGTTGCTGATCGGACACGCCGTTTCTGTCATCGGCCGAGCTGATACGTCCTGTCTTGATCGTGGTCAGTTCGTATTCCGTCCGTCCTCGCCCAACTCGCCCGACTCGCTCGTTGTCTCTGTGGCTTCTGTGGTTTCCGGTCCGTCAGACGCGGTCGATCCACCGACAACGCGTCGGACCCGGTTCAGTGTGATCGGAACGACGCCGACGATGGCGAGAAGGACGGCGAGCCGAACGAGCAGCGAGGCGTCGGTTAGTACTGTCAGCCCGAGGTAAACGATCGCCCCGGCGATGGCCGACGGCAACACGTACGGATTTCCTGCGTCCAGCATACTCGTCCGTCCCGTTCGGCAGCATCTTAACCGTCCCGTTCACCGACTCGCTCGGGACTGCTCTCCGGTTCGTCCGTCTCGTACCGATGTCCGCTTGCGTACCCGCTCCGTACCGACAGAATCAGGTAGGCTTTGCGAGAAGAGACGTACAGGAATGTTCGACAAGGTCCTAGTCGCCAACCGGGGCGAGATCGCGGTGCGGGTGATGCGCGCCTGCGAGGAACTGGGCATCGACACGGTCGCCGTTTACAGCGACGCGGACAAACACGGCGGCCACGTCCGGTACGCCGACGAGGCGTACAACGTGGGCCCAGCGCGCGCGGCCGACTCGTACCTCGACGGCGAGGCAGTCGTCGACGCCGCGCGCGCTGCCGACGCCGATGCGATCCACCCGGGATACGGCTTCCTCGCGGAGAACGCCGATTTTGCGGCTCGCGTCGAGTCTGTCGACGGGATCACGTGGATCGGCCCTACCAGCGACGCAATGGAACGTCTCGGCGAGAAGACCCACGCCCGCCGCGCAATGGACGCCGCAGACGTTCCCATCGTGCCAGGAACGACCGACCCCGTCACCGATGTCTCCGAGGTTCATGAGTTCGGGGAGGAACACGGCTACCCGATCGCGATCAAAGCCGAGGGTGGCGGCGGCGGCCGCGGTATGAAGATCGTCGAGTCTGCCGAGGAGGCGGCGGAACAACTCGAATCCGCCAAACGCGAGGGTGAGGCATACTTCTCGAACGACTCGGTGTATCTTGAGCGCTACCTCCAAACGCCGCGCCACGTTGAGATCCAGATCGTCGCCGACGAGGGAGTCGACGGTGACGGACCGGACGACGAAAGCGACGTAGTCCACCTCGGAGAGCGAGACTGCTCGCTCCAGCGTCGCCATCAGAAAGTCATAGAGGAGGGGCCGTCGCCGGCGCTTTCCGACGAACTACGCGAGCGCATCGGCGAGGCGGCTCGCCGAGGTGTCGCCGCCGCCGACTACACCAACGCGGGCACCGTCGAGTTCCTCGTCGAGG
>CAYRWH010000238.1:0-2551 GCA_964427935.1 uncultured Halobellus sp.
TGCCACCACAGGTCGCCGTCGACCGTGACCGGCACGGGCTCGGTGATGACGAAGTTCTGTCCCCAGTTCGTCCGTGAGTCCGCGGACCGAGCGATCCCCATTGCGCGCTCCGGTCCGGTCAGCGTCGAATCATCCGTGCCGAAGTAGGTGTACTCGCCCGTCTCGGCGTCCGCGAACCACACCTCGTCGAGCCCGCGGGTGTCCTCGCCGTACGGCTCCATCGCGGTCACGTACGACATGCGCTCACCTTCCAGATCGATGACGAACGGCTGCGCGTTGTCGGCGTCCGCGGGCAGCCGCGCCGTCTCAACTTCGTCCTCGTGTGCGCCCACGACGGGGAGCTGGTTGATGATCCCGTTCCGGTAGCCAAGCGATCCCGTCTCTGCGCTGGTGAGCGTCGTCGGATAGAGTCGCTGCCCGTCCAACACCTCGTGGTCGGCCGCCTCCGCAGGCGTGAGGTGTTCGATCGTCCCGTCAGGATGGACCAGTGCCCCGCCGTCCCACGTCGGCGTCGTGTGCGGCAGCGGCGTCAGATGCCACTCGTGGCCCGTCTTCGGGTAGTACATGTACGGTCGCCCTTCGTGGCTGAATTCGACCGCGTCGTCGTCGTACCGCGAGAAGTAGTCGGTCGCCTTGAGGTTCCAGTCGGCAGAGCGGTGGAACAGCATTCCCTCACCGTAGGTGAACTCCTCCTCGTAGGTCCGGATCTGGCGGTCGTCCATGCGTGTCATATCCGTCACGAGCACGCCGCGTTGGTTCTCCAACAGCTGGTTCCGGAACCCGTCCGGCTGTATCGCGTACGACCACGCGAGCGAGCCGTCTTCCGTCCGCGCGATGTCACTGGTCCCGAGCCGGTGTTGCCGGTACGACACCGACCCGCGGGTGGTCACGTCGGCAACCTGTCGTGGAACGACCCGCGGATTATCCGGATTCGCCTGCGGAAACTCCTCCAGCTCCGTCGCGTCCGCCATCGTCGACTGCGCCATCGTCCGCTGTTCGAGCGCCCCCGCCGGCACGCCGACGAGAAACGCGAGAAGTGTGAGCACGGCTAGCGCACCGACAAACAGCCGGAGCTTCCGACCGCTCGACCCGTCCAGCGTAAGCAGTACGTCGACCGCGCTCTCGGCGTTGTTCACCTGACTGACCCGACTGCGGCCCCCGTTGCGCGACCCCTCCCCGCCAAGCATGCTCGGCGGCAGGAGCCAGAGCACGACCACGACCACCGCCATCCCCCCGCCAAACACCGCCGCGCCGGGCGAGTAGAGGATGCTATACACGAGCCCGTGCCAGAGCGGTCGGGTGAGATAGCCGACCGCAAACACCACGCCGAGGACCAACCCACGCGTGAGAACGTGTGTCGCGAGCGATCCGCCAAGACCGCCGTACGATTCATCGCCGTCGCTTCCGGAGGGCTTCCCGTTCGCCATTGCCGCCGATTACCCCCCGGCGGTAATAAGCCCGCGGACCGGGCGACACCGACCGCCTATTCGCCGCTGTCGCCGAACAGCCACTGGAACCCGCCGGCGATTCCGGCCGCGGTCACCCCGTTCCGAACGACTCCGGGTGCGGCGTCCCACGTGACCGACTCACCGGTGAGGACGCCGGCGACGAGAACGACGCCGACCGTCGCACCGAAAGCGAGAACGGGAACGGTCACGACACCGGGGAGTCCGCGATCCGTGTCCGGCTCCGGCTCGTCGATATCGGGGACTGCGTCGGGATCCGCCGAGGACGAGAGTAGTGACATGTGTGGAGGGCAGGGGGCGGTCGGTCGGGGTGAGAGCGCGGTCACCGGAGAAGGGAGCAACGATCACCGCGGACAGGAGCCGGCGCTTCTCAGCGGCTCACTCGACGTAGTCGATGTCTTCCATCTCGGCTGGGGTCGCGTCGGTGTCCTCCCCCTGCCGACCGTAGATCTGCGGCGATTCGACGCCGGTGACAACGATCATCGTGCGCATCTCGCCTTCGAGCTCCTCGTCGACAGAGGTCCCCCAGATGATCCGCGCGTCGGGGTCGATCCGGTCGTAAATCTCCTCGACGACGCCCTCGGCCTCTTCAATAGACATGTCCGTGCCGCCAGTGACGTTGACGAGCGCGGAGTTCGCGCCGGAGATGTCGACATCCAAGAGCGGTGAACGAAGCGCACTCTTGACCGAGTCCTGTGCCTTCGACTCGGAGTCGGACTCGCCGAGGCCGATCATCGCCACCCCACCCTTCTCCATCACGGTGCGAACGTCGGCGAAGTCGAGGTTGACGAGGCCCGGCTTGGTGATCAGCTCCGTGATCCCTTTCACCGAACGCATCAACACCTCGTCGGACACCTTGAACGCCTGCCGAACGGGCAGTTTGCCGACCGCGTCGAGCAGTCGGTCGTTGGGAACGACGATGACGGTGTCGCTCACGTCTCGGAGGCGTTCGAGGCCGGCCTCGGCGTTCGTCCGGCGCACCTCGCCCTCCGCGGTGAACGGCGTGGTGACGATGGCGATCGTCAGCGCACCCGACTCGCGGGCGGCCTTCGCGACGACCGGCGCGGAGCCGGTTCCCGTCCCGC
>CAYRWH010000239.1:0-2550 GCA_964427935.1 uncultured Halobellus sp.
TGTACCTGGGTGACATCCTCTCAGTGTCCGGCACGCTCGTCCCCCTTGCGATGTTTGACGAGCACGGGATCGACATCGGGTCCGCTCCCGATGGGGACGCTGAGGACTTCGACGCCAATTACTCCGATCACACGACAGCACGCCAGCAGATGGTCGATCGTGGCGATGTCGCCGCGGCGACAACCGGTGCGTTCTCCTCGGCACCATACATAGAACAGGAGCAGTTCGACGAGATGTCTCAAGACTTCGTCGACCTCTCCGCGGAGTACGAGAGCGCCGGCTCCGACATCGGCGATGAACACGGCGAGTTACAGCTGCTCGCGGTGTCGGACCCGCTTCCGCGAGCGCCGCTGGTCTCCCGGTCGAGCTGGGACGACCCGGTCCGTGATGAGATCGAACAGGCGCTGCTGGACGCGCCATCCGAGGTCTTCGAGCATGACGACGACTACGACGGCGAACCGCTCTGGTTCTCCGGCGTCGAGGAGGCAGAGATGTCCGCGTACGATCCCATCGTGGACACGATGGACACCCTCGGACTGGAGTTCGAGGACCTCTCGTAACTCCGAACTGGGCCATTCAGAATCCACGGGACAACGAAGACCTTTCGTAACCCACCATACAATCCCCCTATCACGTAGCGCATGAGCACTATCACAGTTGACGGACTCACGAAACGGTTCGGAGACACGGTCGCACTCGATGACGTGTCCTTCGAGATCCCTGACGGTGAGTTCGTCATCGTCCTCGGGGTTTCCGGGTCCGGAAAGTCCACGCTGCTTCGATGTATGAACGGCCTCGAAACCCCCACCGAGGGCGAGATACGGGTCGACGGCGAACCCGTCACCAGTCCCCGCGACGACATCGCGATGATCTTCCAGCAGCACAACATCATCGGGCAGATGAGCGCGTACTCGAACGCGCTCACCGGCTCGCTGAACCGAACCAGTCTAGTTGGTTCGCTGCTCCAGCGACAGAGCGAGCAGGACAAGTTCCAAGCGTTGAACGCGCTCGACACCGTCGGTCTTCTCGACGAGGCCCAACAGTCGGCCAGACGGATGTCCGGCGGACAACAACAACGCGTCGGAATCGCCCGTGCGCTCGTCCAGAACCCGAACATGTTGCTGGCAGACGAGCCGGTTGCGAGTCTCGACCCGGGGTCCTCACAACAGGTGATGGGCTATCTGCGAACGGCCGCCAGAGACCGGGGTCTCACGGCGCTCATTAGTCTCCATCAGGTAAACCTCGCACGCAAGTTCGGCGAACGGTTCATCGGGCTCCGGGATGGCCGGAAGGTATTCGACGGCTACCGCGACGAGTTCGATATGGACGTCATCGACGAGATCTACGGCGACATCGATACCGAAGGGATGTTCGCCGAGGAGACGGAAGACGCGGACACTGACGCCGTCGAGAGTGAGGTGACCGGATGAGCACCGATGACGCGATCCGCGAGCGGTACGCTGATATCGTTCTCGCGCGCCGCGTTCGAGCGGTGTTCGCCGGGTTGCTCCTCGTCGTGTTGGGCGGAGCGTTCTACTACGCGCTGATCTCGGTCGAGTTCTTTGCCGCAAATCTGCCGACGTATTTCCCGAACTTCGTCAGAGCATTACAGGACTTCTTCCCGTTCGTCACGCTGTCGGTACCGTTCATCGATCCGAACGGCTTCTTAGAGTACTGGACGTTCATCAGCGATCGAAACCTCATCTGGGGGGGTATCGGCGGGGACACCCCGCTTCTTGGCGAAGCCGGGATCACGCTCGCGATGGGCTTTGCCGGGACAGTGATGGGGTTCCCGCTCGCGCTGCTGTTCGGGATCCTGGGCTCTGGCCGCGTGACGCCGTTCCCATTCAACTTCCTGTTCCGCGGGATCATGTCGTCGATTCGCGCGATCCCAGCGTTGGTGTGGGCACTCATCTACGTCCCGCTCGGCGGGATCGGTCCCGTCACCGCGACGCTCGCGATCGCAACTGACACGATCGGGAACCTCGGACGACTGTTCACGGACGAGCTGGAGGAGATCGAGGAGGGGCCAATCGAGGCGATGGAGACGACCGGCGCGAACAGACCGCAGACGATCGCGTTCGGAATGCTCTCACAAGTGACGACGCCGTTTATTGCGTGGACATTATACATTTTTGAAATTAACGTCCGGATCGCGGTCACGCTCGGAATCATCGGCGGCGGCGGTCTCGGTCAGGTGCTGGTCGTCCAGCAGGGGCTGTTTGCGTTCACCGAGATGATGGCGACGATACTTGTCATCCTCCTGTTGATCATCTCCGTCGAGATGTTCTCCCAGCGGATCCGCTCACATATTCGTGCGGATCAAGAGGCGCAGGGGCTAATCGCGCTATTGCTCGGCTTCCCACAGCGAATGGCCGAGTCGGCACTAAAATAACGCCGGTTCCCGTCAGTTCGCGGGTCGTCCACCGATCTGAACGCTCGTTCACCGATCTGCCACAAGGGAAACCGACTTTTCCGTCGCCCGCAGAATACCCGTATGAGCACCTTCGAACCGCCCGCGGAGACGCTGGCGGACATCGTTCTCGTCGA
>CAYRWH010000240.1:0-2511 GCA_964427935.1 uncultured Halobellus sp.
CGCATCAGGGCTTTCGCGAAGTTCTGGCTGGTGGAAGCGATCCCGTCGCCGGACCCCCCCGATATCCGCCAGATGAGTTCGTCGTCAGTCATATTGTGGATCATGGCCCGGTGAGGCCTAGTGAATCAAGATTGTGGCGGTCTCCTCTTAGGGCTTGCTATGGAATCACAAGGGATGATCATGAAAGACCTACGAGATGGGACGGATTCATACGTGGATCTCCGGCCCCGCCCTACTCGGCAGACTGATTGGTGCGTCCGGAGCTTTCGCGTCCTTTTAGGCGCTCGTGTCCTGATTCAGGCCATGCTCACGTTCATCGGACTCGGCCTCTACGACGAGGACTCGATCACCGTCGAGGGGCGCGAGGCGCTCCAGAACGCCGACCGGGTCTACGCGGAGTTTTACACCAGCCGACTCGTCGGCGCGGAAGTCGCCGACCTAGAGGCAGCATATGGCGTCGACATCGAGGTCCGTGATCGGGAGGGCGTCGAGCGCGATCCGGAGCCAATGCTCTCGGCGGCCGCCGACGGCGACGTGGCCTTTCTCACCGCCGGCGACACAATGATCTCAACGACGCACACGGATCTCCGGCTACGGGCGGCGGATCGCGGAATCGATACCCGAGTGATCCACGGCGTCACCGCACAGTCGGCCGCCTCCAGTCTCACAGGACTTCAAAATTACCGGTTTGGGAAGGCCGTGACGCTCCCGTTTCCGTACGCACACGGCGGCGACGGCGTTCCCGACAGCGTGATCAAATCGATCGAGGCGAACCGGGAGCGTGGCCTCCACACGCTCGTCTACCTCGACATCAAGGTCGGTACCGGTCCAACTGGCCCCGACCCCGACCACGAGGAGTACATGACCGCCGACTACGCGGCCAAACTGCTCGCTGAGGGATGGACCGACGCTTTGGGCGTCGTCGTCGCCCGCGCCGGCTCCCCGGACCCGGTCGTTGCCGCCGACGCCCTGTCCGCGCTCGCCGACCGGGAGTTCGGCGACCCGCTCCATATGCTTCTGATCCCCGGCGACCTCCACCACGTCGAGGCAGAGGCGCTCGTCGGACTGGCGGGGGCACCCGACTCGATCCATGAATAATCCTCACGATTGATTACCATAGGAGTTGTTGTCCCCAAACATGAGCGATGTACCCGTGGGACGACTCATGTCAACCGATCTCGTGACCGTCGGCGTCGATGCCACCGCGGCGGAGGCAGCGGCTCGCATGTCGGAGACGGGCGTCACCTCGATACTCGTCGTCGATGGTGCGGGACGGCTGGAGGGGCTTCTCACCGGGACCGACTTCGTGACGCTCGTTCGCGAGAACGATCCCGAGGACGAGACACCCGTCGGAACGTGTATGACGACCGATGTCGTGACCGTCTCTCGAACGGACTCCGTCGACGCCCTCTCCGCGCTCGCCGACGGTACGTACACCCACCTACCGGTAACCGACGACGAACGCGTCGTCGTCGGTATGCTCTCAACGACCGATCTCACTCGATACCTCGCCGAGCGGGGGTAGGGGGCGAACTGGTGGGTGCGGCTCAGAACGGCCGAGGCGGGATCACTCCGAGTCGTGAACCTGCTCGTCGTAGGTCGCCCCCGCCGCGATGAGGAACCCGATGATCGCGGTGACGAGCGCGATGCTACCGATCGCTACGACCGCGATAGAGAACAGTTCCTCTCCTAACACCTGCGCGGAGGTGAGAAGTGAAACCGCGGTGACGAACGCGATGAGCGTCAACAGCCGCCCGAGTCGTCCGGTGTCGAGGCCGCTCTCAGTTGACATATTTTTTCAGCTCGTTGATGACGCCGTCGTATTCGTCTCCACGAGCCGTGGTGCCGAGCGAGTGGATCGACTGACAGACCCACATGCCTGCCGTGAAATTCAACAGTGCGACGAACGAGACCAATCCGAGCTGCGAGTCGACCGTCAACCCAATCGCGAAGCCCGCCACCAACGTGGCCGCCATAATCGCGTGAGTGACGAGCGACCGCGTGCCGAAATCAACTAATCCGGCGGCTACACCTGACATACACTACTACATGAAGTCTAGGGGTATATAAGGTTCGCAGGACCGTCCGATCCCAATTCCGGACGTACTCGCTGTTCGAGGCGTTGCGCGATTCGGAAGAGTCAATCTGGACGAGCGAACTGGTGTGGTATGGACTTACACGATCGGACGCGAGTCAGCGAGGTGATGTCGACGCCGCTAGAAACGATTGGGGGGGACGCGTCGGTGCGTGAGGCCGCCAGTCGAATGCGTGACGACGAAATCAGCGCGCTGGTAGTAACCACAGGCGGCGGCTGTATCGTCACTCAGAGCGATGTCATCGGAGCCGTCGCCGACGGGAAGGACACGGCGAAGACGCTCGTCCGCGACGTGATGACCGAGGACGTAGAGACGGTTACTCCCGATCTGCTCATGGAGGAGGTCGCAGCGATGATGACAATGTACGGCGTCAAACACCTCCCGGTCGTCGACGACGACTACGTCGGGATGATCT
>CAYRWH010000241.1:0-2500 GCA_964427935.1 uncultured Halobellus sp.
ACGAGGCGACCGAGGCGGCGCTGGCCAACGCCGAGAACCGGTCGGAGGACGACGCCGCAGATCACGTGGAGGCATTCCAACAACAGCTTGCGTGGCGCGAGTTCTACACGCAGGTGTTGTACCACAACCCCGAGGTCGTCACGGAAAACTACAAGGAGTACGAAGAGGGGATCAATTGGCGCGACGACCCGACGGAGATTGCGGCGTGGAAGCGCGGCGAGACCGGCTATCCGATCGTCGATGCCGGGATGCGACAGCTCCGCGAGGAAGCGTTCATGCACAACCGCGTGCGGATGATCGTGGCCTCGTTCCTGACGAAGGACCTGCTTGCCGACTGGCGGCACGGCTACGAGCACTTCCGCGAGCGCCTCGCGGACCACGACACCGCAAACGACAACGGCGGGTGGCAGTGGGCTGCCTCCACCGGGACGGACGCCCAACCCTACTTCCGAATTTTCAACCCGATGACGCAGGGCGAGCGCTACGACCCGGAGGCAGAGTATATCAAGCAATACGTCCCGGAACTCCGCGATGTTGATGCCGATCTGATCCACGAGTGGCACGAGCTGTCACCGACACAGCGCGCCAACGCGGCCCCCGCGTATCCCGCACCGATCGTCGATCACTCTGAGCGCCGTGAGGACGCGTTGGCGATGTACAAGCGAGCCCGCGGCGAGGACCCGGAGGAGTAAGCGCCTTGTCCGTCCCCCGTCTTTCCGACGTATGAACGTTGATGTCCTCTTGTACGACGGATTCGACGAACTCGACGCAATCGGCCCGTACGAGGTGTTCGAGTACGCGATGGAGTTCGCCGCGGAGAGCACAGAAGGTGACACTGCGGAGTCGGCTCGCACCGAGACCAGCGGCGAACCCACGGGCCGACTCCGGTACGTGACGCTCGGAGATCGCGAACACGTGACCGCGAGTCACGGAACGCGGGTTGGGATCGACGCCACGTTGCCGGATCCGGACGCCGCGGACGCCCCCGATCTTCTCGTCGTACCGGGTGGGGGGTGGACCGCACGAGATGAGACCGCCAGCGCGTGGGCGGAGGCCGAGCGCGGCGTTATCCCGGACGCGCTCGCCGAGTACCATGCTGCCGGGATCCGAATTGCGAGTGTCTGTACCGGTTCGATGCTGCTCGCAAGAGCGGGTGTCACCGACGGTCGGCGAGCGGTCACGCATGCCAGCGCGCTTGCGGAACTCCGCGACTCCGGCGCGACGGTAGTCGATGCCCGGGTCGTCGACGACGGGGATCTGCTCACCGCCGGCGGTGTCACCTCCGGACTGGATCTCGCCTTATATATCGTCGAACGCGAGTTCGGCGAGAACATCGCTGACCGCGTCGCGACCGTCATCGAGTACGAGCGACGCTATGCGGTTGCTGACGAACTGTCGACCGAGTAGCCCGGCGGCGTAGCCGCCGAGCTGCTCGATTCGTTATATTTCGTCGCCGCCGACGGTGTTGCCCTCGCCGTCGACGGTGATCACCGTACAGTCCAACTGATTTCGGAGGAAGGTGTCGATGTCGGGATCCGAGAGGAGCTTTTGCACCATCCGTCGCCACCGCCCCGCCTGTTTCGATCCGATCACGACCACGTCGGCGTCCTCGGCGACGATCTCTTCGAGGATCGTCTCCTCGACGAGGAACCCTCGGCGGACGACGTATCGCGCGCGGTCGAGGGGGCCGGTTCGACGCTCGACCGCGCGTTTCAGGTCGCTGCGGGAGACGCCGCCGGAGTTCTGATAGAGGTCGACGTGGAAGACGGTCAGTTCGGCGTCGCGCTCCTCGGCGACACGGACTCCCTCGCGGAGCGTCTGCTCCGAATGTGCCGTCAGCGGGTATCGGACCGGCACCACGACCAAGGTCATGGCCGTATCGACGCGTCGACAACATAAATACGCTGGCGATGCTCGGACGGCTCGGAACCGACCTCCTACAGTCGTTTCATCTTCCAGAGAGTCGTACGCTGGATCAAACATTTATATATCGGGACGATAGCTCAAGGTAGCCAGCACACCGGACGGTCCGCAAGCGGGTCACAAACACGCCGTTCGGGCGATGGCTGGACCTACCCATGGTATCAAATATCCAGTTCGACACCGACGATCGCGCAGTGAGCCCGGTTATCGGAGTCATCCTGATGGTCGCTATCACCGTGATCCTCGCAGCGGTCATCGGAACCTTCGTACTCGGGCTCGGAGACTCGCTCGGTGACAACCAGCCGACCGCGCAGTTGAGTGTGGACCTCGATCAGGACGCTGATCCTGCGGAGTTAACCATCGAACACAACGGCGGCGACTCGATCTCGTCAGAGGCGCTGCGAGTCGTAGTCACCGGCCCTGACGATCAGCGAGCGGAGGCAAATGGCGTGTTTGAGAATCGATTCTCGGTCGGTGACTCGGAGACTGGTGAATTCAATGCCGAAGGTGAGGGCGAGATCGCGGAAGGCGAAGATGTCCGGATCCGCGTGATCCACCAGCCCAGCGAGTCGATCCT
>CAYRWH010000242.1:0-2493 GCA_964427935.1 uncultured Halobellus sp.
GTCGTGTACAACGACGGCGCGTTCGACGACGGCTCGTTCGGCCGCACCGACATGGCAGGCCAGTCGCGGGAGACGCTGATCGAGAGCCTCCACACGCTGCTCGACCGACTACCGGGGACGGCGGCGGCAATGTACCCCGGTCACGGTGACGTGTACACGAACGCGAACGGCTCCGACACGGTTCGTGACGTGATAGAACGCGCCACCGACCGCGCGGAGCGTCGCGAGCCGAAGTACCCGGGCGACTGAAATCCGGTGACTCCCGCGCCGGGCGTCGATGAACTCGGGATTCTTAAGTTCCGCACAACGAACATAGCGTATGGATCTGTCAACCGCTGTCTCCGCCACGGTTTCGACCCTCCGGCGGCGACCTGCGGATCTGCTGCCGTTCTATCTGCTCGGGACGGCAGTCCCCGTTATCGCACGGCTCGGCCTCCTCGCCTCGCTTGCCGGAGTGTACCTCCACTTCGAGCTGTCCGGCCGCCTCGACGAGGTCCGTGACACGCTCGCCGATGTCGATCTCTCCCCGCCCGAGGTCGAAGACCCTGAGGCGCTCGAACAGTGGGTCGAGGGAGTGCTCCCCGCTTTTGAACCACTCTTCTCGCTTACGGCCGGAATCCTGCTTGTCGCCGGTGTGATCGTGACCGTGTTGTTCGCGATACTCGCGTATGCGGCCATCTCTGCCGGACAGATGAGTACCGTCATCGCCCGGCTGCGTGGCGAGCGAGGGCTGACCGCCGGGATTGCCGGGGTCCGCGACCGCTGGCTCACGTTCCTCGGGCTCTACCTCGCGGAGTTCCTGCTGTGGGTCGGCGTGATACTGCTCGGAAGCCTCGCCGTTGGGGTCGCGTTCGTAATCAACCCGTTCCTCGGCGCAGTCGTCGCACTCGGGGCGTTCCTCCTCGGAGCAGTCGTCTTGGCAGCGATTCGCATCATTTTCGCGTTCGCACCCGCTGCGATCGTCGCTGACGACACGGGCGTGCTGGGTGCGGTTGAGGGCGCAGGCGGCTTTATTAGGTCGAACCCGGCTGACGCCGCCGCGTACCTCGTCGTTGCTATCGGTGTCGTCGTTGCGATCGCTTCGGCTGCCTCCGCGCTCGCGTTCCTCGGTGGAGGCGCGGTCGTCGCACTCGTCAGCGCGGTTGTCATCGCGCCCGCGCTCGACCTGCTGAAAACGGTCCTGTACGGCGACTACCGTGGGACGGTCTCTCCCGTCGATTCGCCCAACACCTCCCTCCGTAGCCAGTTTGTCGGCGGTGTCCGTCGCGGGTGGAGCGAGATGGTCGGCTTCGTCTTCCGGACGCCGGGCACTCACCTGTTCGTCGTTGCGCTCGGCGTCGGCTCGGGTGCGCTCGGCTGGCTGCTCGCGGAGCCGTTCGTCGGCGCGGTGCCGACATCGATAGAGGCCCGCCTTGCCGACCACATCGCTCCTGTTGCGGCGCTTGAGTTCTTCGGCAACAACGTGTCTGTTGCCATCTCAACCGCGCTCGGCGGCGTCGCGCTCGTCCTCCCGGCGCTGTCCGCGATCGCGTTTAACGGGGTCGTGCTCGGTGGCACCGCCGCGCTCGAAGTGAACCTCCCGGCGCTCGTCGCGTTCGTGATCCCCCATGGAATCTTCGAGATCCCCGCGATCTTCATCGCGGGCGCGCTCGGCGTTCACCTCGGCGTCGTCTCTTGGCGGACGTTCCGCGGGCAACTGAGTCGTGAGCGGTTCGCCGAGGTCCTCGAAACCGCGTTTTGGGTGTTGGTTGGCGTCACGATTCTGCTCGCGATCGCCGCGGTCATCGAGGGGTTCATCAGCCCCTACTACTGGCAACTGTTCCTTTAAGACGGGCTGGCTCCGCCGGCGATTCGCAGTGCGCGGCCACGAACTGCGTCACAGAGTATCGTCGCTCACAGCCACCGTGTCTCATGCCGTACTCGAAGCTTGACATTTCAACAGAGCAAAGTCGCTCCGGTCCGAATCCTGACCTGTATGCCCCGACGCGATCCCTTCAGCGAGATAGAGGACCTGTTCGAGCGGATGGACCGCGAACTCGAAAAGATCGGGCCGGCGTTCGACGGCTCTCGGTCCCCGAGCGTTGCCGTCGATGTCGTCGAGACCGACGACGATGTCGTCGTCACCGCTGACCTCCCGGGGTTCGACGCCGCTGATATCGACGTGGAACTCCACGACGACGCCCTCACAATCGCAGCGACTCGGGAGGCGGAACACGACGCGCCGACCGAGTCGGCCGCACCCGTGGACGTGGATAGCCCGGATGATGACCCCGAGCGTGCGGACACTGCTGAGCCGCGATATCATCGACGTGAGCGCCGACACGGCTCCGTCTCCCGGCGGATCCCGATCCCAGCCGCCGTTGAGCCCAACGAAACGGCTGCCGCGTACGACGCGGGCGTGTTGACCGTCACTCTCCCGAAGCGGTCCTCAAAGGACTCGGGTGGCCACCGGATTGACGTCGAGTAAGCCGCTTTCAGACTGCTTCGCTTTTT
>CAYRWH010000243.1:0-2484 GCA_964427935.1 uncultured Halobellus sp.
GCGGAGCCGCGGATCTCGTCGAGGAGGCTCGTCTTTCCGTGGTCGACGTGGCCCAGGACGGCGACTATCGGCGTCCGAAGGGTGTCCGTGTGAGTGTCTTCAGTCATGAGAATCGCCCCGAGAAGGTCGTTACGTACCGTTCCGTCCGGCCGTCAGTTAAGCCTTTCAGGACGTGCCCGTCGCAGGGAGCGGCGCGGCCCGCGGAACACGCTCGTTGACCGCGTTCAGTCGCCCCCACCCGCAGTCCGGCGTCGATCGAACTGTTTGGTCGTCCGTCATCCGTCCGACGCCCCGTGGCGTTTAATACCGTCGCCCGGGAGAACACGCGTATGGCAGACATCTTGGCGGAGAACCTCTCCGGAAAGGCAGTGATGGGGGCAGATGGGACCGAGCTCGGCGATCTGTACAACATCACGATGGATCTAAAATCCGGCGAGCTTCGGCATCTGCTCGTCAGTCCACACGAACAGCTCAGCCGCGAGCGCGTCACGTTCGATGTCGACGACACCGGTCGACTACAGGTCCCCGTCGGCAACGTACAGGCGGTGAAAGACTACATCGTCGTCAGCCGCTGATGAGGGTTCTCGACACGTCGGCGTTCATTCACGAGTACACCACAGAGGACTCGGTGGTCTCGGTGCCGGAAGTCCACGAGGAACTTGAAGGCGAGACTGCGCTCCGGTTCGACGCGATGGAGGGGTCAGGAATGACCATCCACGTACCGGCTCCGGAGGCAGTGACGAACGTCGAGCGCGCTGCGCGCGGCTCCGGCGACCTCGCCGAGCTATCCGACACCGATGTCCGGCTGATCGCGACCGCGGTCGAGCTACACGCCACGCTGGTCACCGACGACTACGCGATGCAAAACGTCGCCGAACGGCTGGATTTGGACGTGGAAGCGATTGCTCGTGACGGGATCACGGAAGAACGAGAGTGGCGGTTCCAGTGTGTCGGCTGCGGCCGGACGTTCGACGAGAACCGCGAGCGATGCCCAATCTGTGGGAGTGACCTGACACGGAAGAACCCGGCGTGATGAGGTACCCTGTCGGTCTCGACCGATCTGCGGTGGGGGACAACAACTCGACAAAATGAACCCACTCGCAGAGCTTCCGCCGGCCGCGCTGGTGGCGGGTCGACGCGACGCCCTTCCGGTCGAGGCGGCCGCGACTCTCACAACGCATCCCCTCGCGGGCGTAACACGGGAGTATCCCCACTACGTCGGCTCGGTCGAGTCGGCGTCGGGTCCGCCCCGGCCGTCCGAGGAGCACCCGGTGTTTTTTGGCTGTTTCGACTGGCACTCTGCGGTTCACGGGCACTGGGCACTCGTTCGCGGATTGCGGCTGTTTCCGGACCATCCACAGGGGACTGAGATCGTCGAGAGCATCGACCGACGGCTGACCGACCGCGCGGTTGCCAGGGAAGTTGCGAGCTTCGAGGCGAATCCGTCGTTCGAGGAGCCATACGGGTGGGCGTGGTTGCTTCGGCTCGCCGCGGAGCTTCACCTGTGGGATGACCCCCGCGCCGACGTGTGGCGGGAGACGCTCCGTCCGCTTGAGGTGTGGATCCGCGAGGCGACACGAACATCGCTGCTCGCAACTGAGCGCCCACAACGTGTCGGAACGCACGGGAACACGGCGTTCGCACTCGCGGGGGTTCTCGATTACGCCCGAACCGTTGGCGACGACGCGCTCGCGACGGCAACGGAGACAACCGCCCGGCGGCTGTACGCCGACGACACCGCCGCGGTCACGGGTGCGGAGCCGATCGGCTGGGACTTCCTCTCGCCGACGCTAGCCGGGGCTGATCTCCTCCGCCGGGTACTCGACCCCAACGCGTTCGCCCAGTGGCTCAACGGACTCCTGCCGGACCTCACGGCCACGCCACACGACGCGTTGATGGACCCGGTCGGGGTAACGCCCGACGACGGCGATGGGATGGCGATGCACCTCGTTGGTCTCGACCTCTCTAGGGCGTGGTGTCTGGCGGGTATCGGCGACACGCTGGCGGCGACAGACGACCCGGCTGCCGCGAGGCTTCATGAGCCGTTGTCGACCGCCGCCCGAGCGCACGCAGCGGCTGCCGCCGACCACGCGTTCACCGACGACTACGCGGGCTCGCACTGGCTCTCGTCGTTCGCGCTGTACCTGCTCACGCGCAATGAAGGCGGAATCGCGCCCTCAGCGTGACTGTTCCTCAGTGGGGGCGTCGGGCCGCTCCGGTGTGTCGGGCATCGTCTCGCTGATGACGGTGCCGTCGGCGTCGGGGAGCTGTCGGCGGAGCCGGGTCGCAACGCGACGCGCCTCCTCGAGTTCCACCTCGGCAACTGCTCGGACGAGCGCGACCGCCCGGTCGGCTCGAGCGCGTCGCCACGTCTCCTCGCGGGCTCCGTAGGTTCGGATGGCGCGCATGAAATCGACCTCCGAGAACGACGGCCAGTAGGGCGCACAGAAGTAGACTGCTGCCTCGTTGCCGTTGGCGTGCCAC
>CAYRWH010000244.1:0-2441 GCA_964427935.1 uncultured Halobellus sp.
CCTCGGACCGAACGGGGCGGGGAAAACGACGCTCATCAAGTGTGCGCTCGGGATCGTTCTCCCCGATGCCGGCTCCGTTCGTGTGTTCGGAACGGATGTCGGCGGCAGCGGTCGACGGGCAGCGTACGCCGACGTGGACGCGATGTTGGAGGGGGCACGCAACGACTACTGGCGGCTCACGGTCCGCGAGAACCTCCGGTACTTCGCGACAATAAGCGGCGTCGACCCCGACTCCGTCGCCGACCGTCACGACCGCCTTCTCGAACGCCTCGATCTGGCTGAGAAAGCCGACACCGCGGTTCGGGACCTCTCACGCGGCATGAAGGGGAAAGTGTCGCTAGCGAGCGTGCTCGCCGGCGGCGCTGAGCTCGTCTTTCTCGACGAGCCGACGCTCGGACTCGACGTGGAGGGGTCACGGACTCTCCGGCGGGAGCTCCGCCGCCTTGCCGTCGAAGAGGGGCTCACCGTCGTCGTCAGCAGCCACGACATGACGACGATCGAGGCGGTGTGTGACCGCGTCGTGATGATGGCCGGTGGGCGGGTCGTCGCCGACGACACCGTTTCGGCGCTGCTGTCGGCTGCTGACCGGGACGCAGTCCGGATCACCAGCCCGGGCCTCGGCGAGCGCGTGGTGTCGACCCTCCGCGAGCGGTTTACGGTGCGGTCGGTCGAGGCCGAGACCGGCCCCGACGGCGACTCGGTTCGGACGACCATCGAGGTGGAAGTCGTCGGCGACGAGCTGTACGCGCTGATGGACGCCCTGCGAGAGGCCGGAGTTCGGATCGATGACCTCCGAACCGTCCAGCCCGACCTAGAGGACGTGTTCCTGTCGGTTACCGGCGTCGAGACCGACGCGCTCAACGACGACGATCGGGCGGAGACGATGACGGTCGACATCGAGGGGCAGTCGCCGTGAGCCGAGCGAGCGCCGGCACCACGTCGGGTGGCAGCGAGCGCGACGAGGTGCGTCCGGCCACCTACTACCACCTCGCACGGGCGGTGCTCTACCGCGAGTTTCTCATTTTCGTTCGCTATCCGGCAAACGCGATCGGCGGGATCGTCGTCTCGCTGTTCTTTTTCGGCGTGCTGTTTTACGGCGGGCAGCTGCTGGCCGGGCAGGCGCTCGCCGACTCGCTTGAGGGGATCATCGCCGGCTACTTCCTGTGGACGCTGTCGGTCGGCGCGTACTCCTCGGTGTCGAACGACATCGGCAGCGAGGTCCAGTGGGGGACGCTGGAGCGACACATCACCACGCCGTTCGGCTTCGCGCCAGTCGCGCTGCTGAAGGGAGTCGCGAAGGTAGTCAGGACGTTCCTGACGAGTGCGGTCGTGCTCGCCGTCATGCTCCTGCTGACCGGGACGCGGCTCAGCCTCGACCCGATCACAGTGGTGTCGGTCGCGGGGCTCGCGATCGTCTCGGTGCTCGGACTCGGGTTCGCGGCCGGCGGCGTGACGGTGTTGTACAAGCGGATCGGGAACTGGCTCAACCTGCTCCAATTCGGGTTCATCGTGCTCATCTCCGCGCCGGTATTCGAACTGCCGTGGACGCGGTTCCTCCCGCTTGCGCACGGCAGCGCGCTGCTCCAGCGCGCGATGGTGGACGGCGTGCGGCTGTGGGAGTTCGGGCTCGGCGACCTCGCGCTGCTCGTCGGCGTCGCCGTCGGCTACCTCCTCGGCGGCTACCTCGTGTTCCACTACGCGACGCGGCGCGCCCGGCGACTGGGCGTGCTCGGCGACTACTGAGTCGAAGACGCCGCGGTCAGTCGGGTCTCACATCGCGAGCATCGGACCGTGCCGAGGAAGACGACACCATCTATTTATAAGCGATCGAATCGGCGGCGCGCCACCGAGCGGCCGCTTACAAGCGGCCGCGAGGTGCCCGCGAGGGAGCCCGGAACGGCGCTTATAAGCGCCGTTCCGGCGAGGCTGGGGAGGCGTGAGGTGCGGTTGCGGTCCCGCGAGCGAAGCGAGCGGGAGCAAGGAAGTCGCAACCCGCGCAGCGAACGAAGTGAGCGAGCAGGACCGTCTTCCGGAGGTGCGGGGTGGGACTCAAAGGGGCAGCCTGCTCCGGGAAGACGGGTGACGCAAGCACTGGAGCGGGCGAGCGACGCGAGCCCGCTCCAGCGCGCAGCGAGCCCTTCGACCGGAGCAGGCTGGGGCTTTGGAGGTAGTTCGTACTGATCCCCTGGCAACAGGTTATAAATAAACGACTACAGTGTCCGCGAGGATCACTACGTCTCGCCAGCAACGATTTATAAACGAACGGCTAGACGGCCGATGGCGTCCGTCCCTGATCCGCCCCCTCCGCGTTACCGTTACCGCTCCGCGTCGGGTTCCGCCGCAAGCGCCTCGTCGCGAAGTTCGCGACAGCGGTCACCTGTAACCGCCAGCTCCGGCACCGGGGTCGGCGTCCCGTCCTCGTCGACGGCGACGAAGACGAA
>CAYRWH010000245.1:0-2386 GCA_964427935.1 uncultured Halobellus sp.
CCATGAGAGACGGGCGGGCAAAAACGGATCGGGGCTCTGACATCCTCCCACGGCTTCAGCCGTGGGGTTCCCGACCACAGGCCGGGCGGTCCACGGCGGGAGGTTCCCCACTCGTACGCGGTGGGGTTGTGGGCCGTGCCAGTGCGGCCCCCGACCGAGATAGCGGGCTTCATCTACCCCCGCGAAGGGTGCGTATCCTTACCTCGGACTCGGTATCACAACCAACGAATGTCAGAACAATCAACGTTTCGCCGGTTGTCGGCTTCATCCCACGACTAAACTCGTGGGCTTTCGCCTCGAAACTCTGTAATGACAGGCGCGGATCCGAACGACGGGGACGTGCGTCTTCTGGTCTACTCGAGTCGCTCGCGGGCGTACTTCGCCAAAAGCGGAAGATCATCGAGATGGATCAGCTTCGCCATCGCGCGTTTTTCTCCCTGGTTCGCCTTTGCGAGCGTGTTATCGTCAGTTTGCCGGAGGTCCCGCATCAGCCGGTCGTAGCGCTCGTTCGGGGCGAGATACAGTAGCTCCGTAAGCATCAATCGCGCGTTCATTCGTGGGGCAACATCACGGTGCCAGAGCGTCTCGTAGATCGAGAGGCTCTCGGCGTCCGTGGGCTGGTCGGCGTCGGTGAGACACCGGTCGATAGCGGACGCGGCCGCCCGAGCCGACTTCATACCCTTGTGTATCCCCTCACCCCACAACGGATCAATCGTTGGAACCGTATCGCCGATGGCGAGGAACGAGTCAGTGTGCATCTGACCCGGGCGCTGGATGTGTGCGGAGCCGCGGTGAACTTTCCCGTCGATCTTCTCTGCCTCGTCGAATCGCGGATCCCGGTCGATCCACTCCTCGAGGTAGCCGTCGACGGTTTGTCCGTCCTCGGCGAACTCGCGGTGACGGTCGTTCTGGATGTAACAGATGCCGACCTTCGCTGAGTCTTCGCCTGTGGCAAAGATCCACGAGTACCCGCCGGGCGCAATCTCGTGATCGAGCCGGAGCATCATTGCGCGACGGAGGTCCGCGAACTCGGGGTGATCGAGGTCGACGCCGGTCATCTCGTACTCGATCCCGATCGCCTGGTTCTCGCGTTCGAGGTCGACGACGTCGAGCGCGCTCGCGATGGGAGCAGCCGGACCGGTAGCGTCGACGACGACATCGGCGTACACCTCCTCGTCGCCGGCGTATTTCACGCCCTCGATGACGCCGTCGTCGTCGAGGATCGGGCGCGATACCCGAGAATCGAACCGGTACTCTGCTCCTGACTCTCGGCCGTCCTCGACGAGGAACCGTTTAAAATCAGCGAACTCGAGGACGGCACCCGGTTGATAGGACTCGTAGTGGTCGTTCGGCGACTCCAACACGACGTTGTCGGTGTACGACATCACCACGTCGTCGGGAATCCCGAACGAGGCCATCATGGAGGGAAACGTCCCGGCCGTGGACTTGTTGCTCTGTCGCGGGAACTCGGCTTCCGATTCAGTTTCGAGAACGACGACGTCGTAGTTTCGGGCCGCCAGATCGCGGGCACATTGTGCGCCCGCCGGGCCGGCACCAGCGATGGCGACGTCGTAGCGGTCTGGCATACGCGTACATACGGACCCGCATAATTAGACTTGCCGGAACGAGACGGATATCGACGCGGAGCGGCCGCCGTCGACCGATTTTTGGCGGTATGAAAAGGACGGATTTCGAACGAAATCACGACCCATTCGTCTCGCGTGGTTGGTCGGTGACGGATCGAAAACGCGGTCGGAGAAACAGGCGATCGGATTGGGTCGCGTGGCGTCTCAGTAGAACTCCCGAACCAGATCGGTCGCACCCTCCGGCGCACCGTCCGGAAGCACCGACATGTCCTCGTCGACGCCGTGTTGTTCGTGGTACGGCACGGAGTTCTCATCCTGATAGAGGATACCCTGATACTCCTTATCAGAGTCGAGGATAACCTCCTTTGCGGCGTCACGGTCAGACGGATCGTGGTCTTCTTCTTTCAGATCGATGAGCGAGTCACGGAAGTAGTCGTACGTGTCTACGTCGTTGAACGTGACACACGGCGAATAGACGTTGACGAAGCCGAACCCGTCGTGTTCGACCGCTTTCTGGATGATCTCTTGGTGTCGCAGCGCGTCCGAGGAGAACGACTGAGCAATAAACGTCGCACCCGAGGCGAGCGCCAGCGCGTGTGGGTTCACGGGCGGTTGCTTCGGCCCATCAGGACTCGTTGATGTCTCGAAGTCCTCTCGGGAGGTCGGGGACGCCTGTCCCTTTGTCAGTCCGTAGATCCGGTTGTCCATCACGACGTAGGTCATGTCGACGTTGCGCCGAACGGCATGGACGAAGTGGCCCGCGCCGATGGAGTAGCCGTCGCCGTCGCCGCCGGCGACCA
>CAYRWH010000246.1:0-2377 GCA_964427935.1 uncultured Halobellus sp.
CTGATCTGGAGTGATTCACCGTCGAGCGACACCCGATCCTCGACGATCTGTTCGGGGAGCGCGGCAGCGACTCCTGCCGTGAGACAGTCGATCGCGACGCCGTGCGCGGCGGTGCGGGCGATCTGGTCCCGTCGCTCGACGGAAATACCGGTCATATCCACCCGTCGGCGCGAACGATAATATATCCAGGGTGAACTCCACTCCGGCGTGAACTCCGGTTAGGCGTCGTCCGGAAGCGCGGCGCGATGGGCGTTCGCCGCAAGCGAGGCGATCCGGAGCGGCTCCGGGCGACGGAACCCCTCGCGGACGAGCGCCGCTGCGGCCGCAGCAGCATCGTCGACATCGATCCCGACCGCGCGAACGAACAGGGGAGTCGCATCGGCCACGTGGTCGGCAACGCCGTCTCCGACGACCTCTCCGACACGATGTCGCTGCGGGAGCGACCGATACGTCGCCAGTCGGGTGTGAAGCTGCTCGCCGTCGAACGCCTCGCGAACCGCCGGCTCCAATCCCGGACTCGACTCGTAGCTTACCGCGTACACTGGCCGCTCGACGGCACTGTGGAGCCGGTCGAGATCGAGCATGTTGAACCACGCGGGGGCGACGCCCGCGAGAGCGAGGTGCCGGACGTCCTCGCGGTCGGCAACGAGTTCGATGACCGCGTCGGTTGCGTCGGTCCCACCGACTGTACACGAGCCGAATCGCAGTCCATCAAGCGTCATGTCGCGACGGACGACCGCGCCGGCAACGCGGCTAACGGAGTCGCCGTCGGAAAAGGCGACGCCGAGCGTTCGGCTCGGCGGTCTCACTCACGTCTCCTCGGATTTTATTTCCTTGAGACGGTCGAGCAGTTCGTCGTTCGACGCCCCGGGCTCATACTCGACGGACCCGTCGTGAGTTTCCTGGGCGGCTCGGACGCCATCGTCGTCGTCGAAGTCCGCATCCAGGTCTTGGTTCTCCTGTTCGGATTCGTCGTAGCTTCCGAAGCCCATATGTATTTCAACATAGTAAGTGACGAGGCATAAATCCCGGGACGGTTGGGGTCTTTTTATCCGGCAAGTCGGCGGCCGTTCGCCAGGAGGTGACACCGACCTTCGGCTCGCTCCGATCGGGCCGTACTGAGTCGTATCCGCGATGACGAGTGCCGCATGGGAAGCACCAATCACTGTCTGGACAGAACCCGGGGTATTCCTCCTTTGTGGTCCACAATCTCGTGTTATTGCTGAGACATGGGTGAATAACTACTGGTGATACCCGGATACTCTGTTCTGTCGCATGATGGATCGAGTACGCGCACAGGCGGTGTTCTTCTCGGTGATCATGGTACTGTCCATGGTCGCAATTGGGGGAACGGCAGCGGCCAGTACTGTCGCCCCCGCGGACGCCATCGAGGAGCCAGTAGAACAGTTCGACACACCAGATGTCGAAACAACATCCCCGACAACACCGTCGGCTGACACAACCGACATTTCTGAAGACGAGATAGACGACGCAAACACAACAGTCGATCGCGTCACGCTTGTCACTGGGGAGACGGTCGTCGTCGTCGACGACGGCGACGAAGTCAACTACCACATCAGCGATGCCGAAGGACACTACGCCCAGTACGGTGATGACGCTGGGATGTACGTCGTTCCCGAAGACATCGATCTCGACGTGTACGACGAGGAACTGTTCAACGTGACCCGGCTCGTTGACGAGGGCCTGACCGACGACGAGGTCAACGGCGTGCCCGTCATCGTCGAACACGCAGATGTCGCGACGGCGGCCGACGCTGATTCGGAGCCGACGTTCGACCTCGATCAAACCTTCGACAGTATCGGCGCGTCGGCAGGGACGCTCCACGCCGAGGAAGCCGGATCCAACGTGGCCGCACAATCGGCGAGCATCGAACGCGTGTATCTCGATCGGCAAGTCGAAGCCGAGATGGACGTGCTTCCAGGAGAAATCGGAGCCGAAGTCGCCCGCCAAACGAACGACATCGACGGATCGAACGTGAACGTCTCGATCATCGACTCTGGGATAGACGACGAACATCCCGACTTTGGTGATCGAATCATCATCGAAAAAAACTACGTTGACGGCGGGGACGAAACCGACGACCCACGTGGTCACGGCACACACGTCGCTGGGATCGCTGCCGGTGACGGCACAGAGGGCGACGGCCAGTACGTCGGCGTTGCCCCGGGTGCGAACATTTTCGACAAACGTGCCCTTGACGACGAGGGGACTGGCACCCTCAGCGACATCGTTACGGCCGTTGAGGACTCCGTTGACAACGAGGCAGACATCATCTCGATGAGCCTCGGTGCGCCGATAGAGCCGGACAATCCCCTAAACGACGCCGTCGCAGCGGCACACGACGACGGCGTCGTTG
>CAYRWH010000247.1:0-2362 GCA_964427935.1 uncultured Halobellus sp.
GAGGGCGGCTCGTACTCGAATATTCCCTCGAACAGGCGGGAGAAGACGGCGTACCGCGTCGAGTCGACCTGACAGTTCACGTGGACGGTTCGGACCTCGGTGCGCGCACGCAACTCCGAGAAGAGTTTCTGGACCGCGGTGGTTTTTCCCGTCCCCGGCGGGCCGCGAACGATCGTGTTCAACGGCCGAGAGCCGCGGACAGCCGGCCGAAGCGCGTATTTCAGGCTCTCCAGTTGGCTCTCGCGGTGACGAAACGTCTCGGGGACGTAATCGATCTCGAACACCGACTCGTCGCGGAACACCGATTCGTCCCACGAGAGCATGTCGCCGTCGCCGTCCCCGGGCATAGCAGAATCACCTCACGCCGTCCACTTAACCGTTGCCCGCGTCCTCGGTGGAAGTAAAAACCCTTGAACACGGCCACAACACGCCGAATGGTGGCCACGACGGTTCCACTATCGGGTTGCTTTCGACGACCCGCTACCGTTCGGGATCCGCAGCTACACCCACCGAATCACATTTTACCAACGTCACGCTCTAACACAACTACGTGCCGCGTGAGCGAACGGTGGACTCGCCGTTCGAAGGCGGCGTCGACCGCCCATCCGGCCGAACGCGCGGTCGATCGCCAGTCGCGGTCGGCGATCATCACGGCGCGCGGCGCGACGCGAGCGGCCTCCGAGAGGGTACCCTCCACGAGCCCGGACAGCTCGTGTCGGGCGATCTTCGACTGCCGACCGTAGGGCGCATCGAAGACGACCCCGTCGACCGCGTCGTCGTTGAGCGGGAGATCAGTCGCGTCACCGCGAGCAACGTGCCAGGTCGACTCCGTCTCCGGGACGTACTCCCGGAGGTTCTCGCGGGTGCCACGAACCATCTTCGCCTGCGCGTCACAGGCGATTGCGTCGCTACCGACTAGTCCGGCTTCTATGGGGAGTCCACCGGTTCCACACATCGGATCCAGCACGGTTCGACCCGAGGCCGCACCGGCAATGTTGACGTAGGCGCGGGCGTCTGCGGGCGCCATGCTCCCCGGTTGGAAGAAGGGGCGATCGGTGGGGTTCGGGGCGAACTCACGCGCCGCTTCCCGCGCCACCCACCCCAACACGCACACCGCGGCCGACTCTCCGTCTGCCCCGTCGACCGCGGTATGATCCGCTCGCGGTCCTGACGCGAACAACGCGCGTAAGACGTGATCGGGGTCGTTGAGGTCGACAGAGAAACCGCGGTCAACGAGAACAGCTCCGAGGGCTTGTTCGGCGTCGTTCGTGGAGGCATCGGCGGTGTTCCGGACGTTTCGTGCCCGGACCGCGACGCTTCCCGACCGGTCGATCGGGGCCGCCCGTAGCGCGGCGACCGCACTCGCGAGGTCGGCGTCTGTCCGCGCGACCGCCTCGTGAGTGGCTCGGGTGTACGCGAGTTGGTCGACCCCACCGTTGATCCCATCTCCTGTGTCACTGCCGTCTCCGTCGCGTACTCCCCTGTGGTCTCCGTCGCGTACTCCCCTGACCGTCCCGGCTCTCGCGATCCCCGGCGCGATCAGTTCGACGCCGACCGCGGCCGACCCGGCCTCGTAGGCGGCGAACGCGTCGGTCTCTCCCGCGAGTTCGAGCCAGTACACGCTTGCTCTCCGGTCGCCCGCCGCATGAGGGTAGCGGATCGGAACGCCTCCGTCATCGTCGATCGACCCGCCGCCAACCCTTTTAAATCCCCGACGACCGTGTGTCAACACTAATGGCCGATCCGAAGGACACGATCTCGATGGAGAACGTCGTCGCCTCTACCGGGATCGAACAGGAGCTCGATCTCGAGAGCGTCGCGATGGATCTCGAAGGCGCTGATTACGACCCCGAACAGTTTCCCGGACTCGTTTACCGAACCACGGACCCAAAAGCTGCGGCGCTGATCTTTCGCTCCGGGAAGATCGTCTGTACCGGCGCAAACTCCATCGAAGACGTACACGAGAGTCTCGACATCGTCTTTAGGGAACTCCGCGCACTCCGGATCCCGATCGACGACGACCCCGAAATAACGGTCCAGAACATTGTCACCTCCGCGGATCTCGGTGAGAGCCTCAACCTCAACGCCATCGCCATCGGGCTCGGGTTGGAACACATCGAGTACGAGCCCGAACAGTTCCCCGGACTCGTGTACCGGATCGACGAGCCCGATGTCGTCGCCCTGCTGTTCGGTAGCGGAAAGCTGGTGATTACGGGCGGAACCGATCCGGACGACGCACGGGAGGCGGTGGACGTTATCGTCGAGGAGCTCGACGGACTCGGACTGCTTGCTTGATATCTTCTCCGCGTTTATAGAGATTAGGCGAGAAAACCCACGAGTTTAGTCGTGGGATGAATCGCCG
>CAYRWH010000248.1:0-2325 GCA_964427935.1 uncultured Halobellus sp.
GGGCCAGAACGGGAGTCCACGCTGAATCCCACCGCTTTAGCGGTGGGTAGCTCAAGCTGACTCCGTCGGTCGTAATGCTCGTCGGAACTGTCCAGTGTCACAGCGGTACCAGCGCAGAAACCAATCTTTAAAAGACGAATAACCGATTCCAGAACTCTTAGAACCGCTCGTATATGTCTAGTCGGTTCACGTCGAGTTCGGTCACCGTTGCCGGCCGCTCTTGATTGGTCGCATACGTGATCGCTGAGGCAACGTCGGATGGGTTTAGCGTCGTCGCGTCGTCGAGTGCGCTGTCGTTCGACTCTTCCCGAAACTCAGACCCGAACTCGGTAGTCACGCCGGACGGGTTGACGAGGGTTACGCCGACTCCCTCGGGGCCGACACAGCCAGCGACGCTGAGCGCGAATCCACGGAGCCACCACTTTGATGCCGCGTACACCGGTGTCGATGTGCTCGGGTGCTTCCCCTTGTAACTCCCGACGAAAACGAGCGTTCCGTTCGTGTCACGTAGTGCCGACAGCGTCGCCCGCGTCGTATAGTACGCCCCGTGAACGTTCGTCGCTGTAACGCGCTCGAACTGTTCGATCGGGAGTTCGTCGACGGCGGCGTCCCGCATCTCCCCGATTCCAGCGTTGACGACGACGGTATCGAGGCGGCCGAACCGTTCGATCGTCGCGTCGACAAGGGCCGCGACGGCGTCGTACTCGCTCACGTCCGTCGGCACGGTGAGTGTGTCGACGCCGACGGCTTCACAGTCGGCTGCGACTGACGCCAGTGATGCCTCGCTCCGAGCGGCGAGTACGATGTTGCTCCCGTCATCGGCAAGCTGACGGGCCGTCTCGGCCCCGATTCCAGAGCTCGCACCGGTGATCAGCGCGACCTCGCTCTGTGTCTCGTTCATACGTTCATCTATTCTCCCCGTCGTGTAGTCAGCCCGTCGGTTCAGTTGAATTCAATAACAAAACGCTGCTCGTAAGCAGGATACTGAACCGGACGGCGCTCCCCGGAGCGCACCGAGACGGACAGTGTCGATGCGATTGGATCACGCTGATCGCGTTCGACACGGGGCCCTCGTTTCGGCGCGCCACACCCGAGCGTTGAAATACTGACGGCGAGTTCACCGGCACGATGAAAGAGATCACCAGCGACGATGTTCCGGAGGCGCTCGGACCATACTCACAGGGGATCATCAGCGGGGATACCGTTCACGTATCGGGGAAGTCGGGTCAGGATCCCGAAACCGGCGAGCTCCCCGACACGGTCGCCGAGGAGACGAAAGCGACCCTACGAAACGTCGAGACCGTGCTTGAAGCCGCCGGAACAACCGCGGACTCGATCGTCGAAGCAACCGTTTATCTCACCGACATGGACGAGTACGACGAGATGAACCGGGGCTATCGGTCGTATCTTAGTGAGCCGTATCCGGCACGGACGTGCGTCGAAGTATCGAGACTTCCCGCGCCGATTTCCGTCGAGATCACCGTTACCGCGGAGCTTGACGACGCTGAGTAACCGCGACTCAGTCGTCGCTCGTCGCTTTCGCCGGCTTTCGTCGGTCGTTTCGTGGACCCTCTAGCTCAACGTCCGGAAGCAGGTCACGCAGGTACCGTCCGGTGTGTGACTCGTCAGCGCGGGCAACGCTCTCTGGTGTTCCGCTTGCGACGAGTTCGCCGCCGCCCTCGCCGCCCTCCGGGCCGAGGTCGATGATACGGTCGGCGTTCTTTACCAAATCGAGTTCGTGCTCGATGACGACCACCGTGTTACCGCCGTCGACGAGGCGGTGTAACACGTCGATCAGCTTGCGCTCGTCCTCTTTGTGTAGCCCTGTCGTCGGCTCGTCGAGCAGATAGAGGGTATCGCCCGTCGCCTTCTTTCCGAGCTCCTCGGCGAGCTTGACGCGCTGTGCTTCTCCCCCGGAGAGGGTCGTCGAGGGTTGGCCGAGCTCCATGTAGCCGAGCCCGACGTCTTTTAACAGCTTCAGGCGACGCTGGAGTCCCTGGTGGCTCTCGAAGAAGTCGTACGCCTCTTCGACGCTCATATCGAGCACGTCGGCAATGGTCGCGCCCTTATAGGTGACATCGAGCGTCTCGTCGTTGTAGCGCGCGCCGCCACACTGCTCACAGGGGACGTACACGTCCGAGAGAAAATTCATCTCGATTTTGACCGTCCCCTGCCCCCCACACTCCTCACACCGGCCTCCTTTTACGTTGAAAGAGAAGCGACCCTTCTTGTAGCCACGCCGCTTCGAGAGCTTGGTCTCGGCGAACAGTTCGCGGACGTAATCGAACACGTCCGTGTACGTCGCGGGGTTCGAGCGCGGCGTCC
>CAYRWH010000249.1:0-2311 GCA_964427935.1 uncultured Halobellus sp.
GTAATGAACGTTATCGGTACCGTCGGCTTGCCGGGGAGCGGCAAGGGTGAGGCGGCCAACGTCGCCGAGACCGCCGGCGTTCCCGTTGTCGTAATGGGCGACGTGATCCGCGAGGAGTGTCGCGAGCGCGGGCTCGACCCGGCAGAGCACCACGGTCGAATAGCCGGCCGCCTCCGGGAGGAGGAGGGCGACGACGCGGTCGCCGAGCGGTCGCTCCCGCGGATCCGGGAGGCCGCTGCGGACCACGAAGCGGACACCGTGCTCGTCGACGGTCTCCGCTCGACCGTTGAGTTGGAGCGCTTCCGTGAGGCGTTCGGTGACGAGTTCACCCTCGTCGCAGTCCACGCACCCTTCGAGCTCCGGGCTGAGCGACTGGGAGAGCGCGGCCGCGACGACTCCGACTCCGATCTGGAGGCGCTTCGCGAGCGCGACGCCCGTGAACGCGACCTCGGCCTCGGCGAGACGCTCGAACGCGCCGACATTGACATCGACAACTCCGGGTCGCTGTCGGCGTTTCAAAACCGGATCCGCGAGGTACTTGGGGTGAGCGACGCTGCCAACGCTGCGTCGAACGACGAGCCAGTTGAGCCCACCGACGGTGGTGGTCGCCGGTGATCTACAGCATCGACGTTCGGATCGTCGCACCGGTCAACGATACCGAGGTCACCGACCGGGTCGACGACGCGATCCGAAACGTGTTCCCCGACGCGGAGCCCGTCTACGAGGAGGGACAACTGGTCGCCGAAGCGCACACCCTCGATGCGTTTTCCGATGTTCTCCACGAACAGGAGATCCTCGACACCGCCCGCCGGGTGTTCCTCCGGAACTCGACGGCGGATGGATTCGCGTTCGCATTAAAAAAGCAGGCGGCCTTCGAGGGGATCGTCAACTTCGCCGTCGGCGAACCGGACGAACTCGGCGAGATCGACGTGGAGGTACGCGTGCGCCAACCCGATGTCGAGTCGTTCATCGACTACGTCGCTCCCGAAACCGACGAGGGAACCCCCGTCGATCCGGCTCGGGAGTACGGCGACCGATACGAGCCTGAAACCGACGAGTACTGACCAAAAATCGGTGAAGGGACTCCGATAGTCGACTCGCGACTACGGGTTGTGGACGCGGTGGTCGAGAGTCTTGGGGGCGTCGATTTATAAACGGATGCGACGCTGCTTATAAACTCACTTTCGACCGCAATCTGGCGAGGCGCACCCGAGCCTCTTGTCGGCTCGCGCCGCGGACACGACCCGTCTCGTCGTCCGCCATCGAGACGAGGGACAGGCGGTCCAAGATCGGGGGCCAGTCGGCCGCGCCGGCGGCCTCTCCAGCGAACTCGACGGCGTTTGCGAGACCCTCGCGCTCCGTCTCGCCGACGCGGCTGACGGCGGCGTCGGCGGCGCGTCTGCGACCGGCGACGAACAGACGGTCGCCGGCGGCGGCAGGCAACCACACAGGGACGAGACAGACCCAGAGCAGAATCCCTGCCGCAGCGTACACCGGTGCCGGGATCCGCTCCCGCTCCGGTTCGTAGCCATGGATCCGGTTGACGCGTCGGTCCGCTGGGCTCCGGTCGGACCGCCGTCCAACGAGCAGCGTCGCGAGCAGCGCGATGGTTTCAACCACGACAAGCGCAGGGAGCAACGCGGTGGTAAAAAGCGCCTCACGGCGGCGGAGCCGGACGAGCGCGTGTCGCAACGCTGCGTCCCGATCGGCCGCCGGCAACGAGAGGAGCCGCGTGGAGACGACGAGTCGCGGGCCGCGGTAGCCGTCGGTGACGGCAACGTTGGCAGCGTCCGCTCGAACGACGGTGACTGCCGGCGCGTCGACACCGACCTCGTCGGCGAGTTCGTCCACGCGGTACTCGACGAACGCGGCGGGCCGCTCGTCGAGGGCCGCCTCGTGGAGCCGCCGTACTCGCCGATCGACGAGAACCGGTCCGAAGATCGCAGAAATCAGCGGCCCGGCGACCACGGCGGTGAGGAGGCCGAGACCGATCCCGATGTCGAGGAGCCACGCGATCGGGATGATCGGGACCCCGGCAAGAAGGACGGGAACCGCGACGAGCCCCGCTCCCCCGACCGCGGTTCGTATCGTTTCGAGCCAACCGGATCCCATACGCGACACCGATACCGGGGAGGCCGTAAATGTCTGCCGGAGGCGACCGATACGTTCGGTCGTGGCCATGGTCTGTCCATGTCGATAGGCATCAGCGTCCAATCCTTCCGGAGCTTTTAACCACGTTCCGCCGCCATTTTATCCTAATGGCTTTTGAGGACCTGTTGAACGACCCCGTCATCCAGAAGTACCTCCACGA
>CAYRWH010000250.1:0-2303 GCA_964427935.1 uncultured Halobellus sp.
ACGCGGTCGGAGTCCTCCGGCTCGAACGTCCGGGCCTTCCCGGTCAGCGCGACGAACGTCGGTGGCTCCGCGCGTTCGAGAAACGCCGCCTCGTCCGGCTGGTACTGCCCGGCGTAGGTGACAAACGCGGCGGAGGGGTCGACGACGCGTCCGCGGCTCGTTTCGTCGTTGACCCGCTCGACCTCGGTGAGCACGCCCGCAACGAACAGTCGGTTCACCCGCGCACCCGTTGGCGTGACCACGTAGTTCGGGGCGCGTTCTTCGTCGCTCTCGGAGTACGACAGCGACGCGTCGTCGAACTCCGCGGCGAACAGCCGGTACGCGACCTCGCGGGTTCCTGGTCCGTCGTCGCTCATCCGCGCACCTCCGTGAGGGCCGCGCGAGCGACCTCTGCGGGGTCCTCGTCGGCTGTCGTGAACCCGGTCGCGTCGAGGGTCGCGCCGTACTCGTCGACTGAGAGGCTTCCCCGAACGCGGTAGACTCCGCCGACGAGTTCGTCCGCAATGGCGTCCGCGACCACGTCCTTGTCCATCGCCTCTTTTGCCGCTGAGAGGGCGTCTTCGAGCCCCCCGCCGTACACCTCGGCCGTGATCTCGTCGTCGAGCACGACGGTGACGGTGGCGGTTCCGTCGTCGAGGATTGCCTTCACTCGGAGGTCGTCTTCCCCCTCGACCGCGCCGTGGCTTCGGCACTGTCCGTTCTGAACGACGCGTCCACACTCCGGGCACCGCTCAATCAGCCCGGAGCCGTCACGGACCTCCAGCACGTTCCCGACGACTTCGACATCGAACATCCCACCGGAGTCGACGGCGTCAGCGACGGAGAGGCGGGGGGCGTCGTCCGCGACGCTCACGGGGTCGGGAAGAGGAGTCACCGTCGAGAACTCGGTGAGGTTGATCGAGGGGACACCCCGGAACTCACGGGCGTACACGTCCTCGATCCGGAGGTCCGCTCCGGGCTCCAGCTCGGGAGACGGATCCCAGTCGGTGAAGGGGAGTCGGGCGGTCTCGTCGCCGACAACGCCTTCAAGGATCTCTGTCTCGCCGTCGCGTCCCGAGATGGTTTTCGCCTCGCACTCGAGTACACGGACCTCCACGTTGCGTCCCCGATCGCCGGCCGCGATGTCAACGAGGTTGCGGTCACCGCCGACCTCGTGGTCGACTGCGACCGGCTCGTCGGCGATGGCGACCGTGGTCGACTCGTTGAGGTTGAGCTCTGGCGACCCATCCCACTCACGGACGCCGGCGTTGCCGATAGTCAGCGAGTCGCCCGGTTCAAAGCCGAAGTCCTGCCACGCGGTGTAGGAAATCGTCCCCGTTCCGTCCGCTAGCTCTCCCTCGCGGATCGTGAGGTCGTCGCCCTGATACCGGATCGTTCGGGTCCCGCGCGTGAGCACGCGAACAGTAACGGTAACGTTGCCGTGATCAGTGGTGATCTCCGCGAGGTCAACCGCGTCTGGCGTCGGGCTCGACCCGTCACTACTACCGCCGTGTTTCCGCCGCACGCTCTGTTTGGCCTCGTCTATCGGAACGCTGTACTCCAGTAGGTTTTCGAGGTCCGCTTTGACCTCCGTTTTGTCGACGCCGAGGTCGGAGGCGAGCTCCTCGGCATGGCTGTTGACGTCCATCGGTCCGGAGTTCGGCGCGACCGCACAAAAGGGTTCACCACCCGAAGGGTTCCCGGCGACGCCGGCACAGTTAATCCGCTCCCGTTCACAGTGGATGACATGGATGATATCGACGCTCCCGAGGTCGGGATCGACACGCGGGTCACGGAGACCCGAACGGTTATCGACGTGAACGGGACCCGTGACATGGCCGTGATCGTCCGCTCCGAGTCGGGCGAGCGGATCTATCTCCCACCGGAGAGCTTCGACGAACCGCTCGATGACTCACCGTACGCATCGCCGTACACGTCTCCGTACGGCGGCGACGACCCTCGCGACGGCGACGGCACGCCGTACCGCGGCGCGGTCGAGAGCACTCGGGGCGTGATCGAGACGGCCGATGGGTTCCGGATCCGGCATCCGGAGCCAGTTACGCAGATCGACGTGTATCGGGAGAATTAGGCGTCGACTACGCGACCTCTTCGTATATTTCGAGCGTATCGCCGGCGACCTCCGACCAGTCGCGTCGCTCGTACTCCGGCAACGACTCGCGGTTTAACGCGGTTACGAGCCCGTCCACGATCGACTCGGAATCGGGGGTAACCTCCACGAGGCAGTCCTCTGGTAGGATCTCGGCGGCCCCGCAGCGCGTCGAAACGACCTGCGTTCCGGCTTCGAGCGCCTCCGTGATCGTGAT
>CAYRWH010000251.1:0-2289 GCA_964427935.1 uncultured Halobellus sp.
GTCGCGGCCGCGTCGACGACATGTACCAGGAGGGTGACCTCATGGTCGTCGAGGGCATCGCGCCCGTCGAGGAGATGATCGGCTTCTCCTCCGACATCCGCTCGGCTACCGAGGGTCGCGCGTCGTGGAACACCGAGAACGCGGGCTTCCGCGTGCTCGTCGATAATCTCCAGCGCGAGAAGATCATGGAGATTCGCGAGCGCAAGGGCATGAAGCTGGAACTGCCGTCGTCGATCGACTACATCTAACTCGGTCGACCGGTTGCGACCGCGGTTTTTTATTTTCAAACTGGTAGTCGTGTTGCTCGTTGACAGAGCGTAGAGGAAGGCAACGCCTGCCATCGCCGAAGGCTTATACCGCCTCCCCCGACTTCCATTGGATATGCAAACGGGCACGACTCCCGCACGGCGCACCGGAACGGAGCAAGCATGCGGTCGCTCCGCGCCGATCACAGGAGCGTGTCGTGCGACGCCTACCGTCGCGGCTGACGCCCGCTGGTCGGGGGTGTCGGCATGAACGATACCGCAGACGGATTGCCGGACGGCTCCGGCGGGGACGACGGTGAGCCCTCGGCCGACGGCGGACACGCCTCGTCGACCCCATCGACGCACACAGTTCGGCTCGAACTCGTTGACGAGCCGGGACAGCTGCTCGCGGCGCTCCATCCGATTGCGGACAACGGTGGAAACCTCCTCTCGATCTATCACGAGCGGGGAAACAAGACGCCGCGCGGTCGGATCCCCGTCGAAGTTGACTTCGAGGCGACCCAAGACCGGTTCGAGGCGATTGTCGAGGCGCTTCGAAGCGAGGGCGTAAATGTGATGCAAGCGGGGACAGAGCGCTACGCGGAGGAGGTGACGCTGTTACTGTTCGGTCATCTCATCGACACGGACCTATCCAACACGCTCTCTCGGATCGAGGCCTGTGAGTCGGCGTCGGTCGCCGACGTGTCGCTGGCGGCCCCGCAGGGAACTGAGGAAGCATCGAGCGCGCGGCTACGACTGGAGGCGCGCGCCGGCGAAACGGAGCAGGCGCTTGCGGCTGTCAGAGAGCTTGCGGAAGCAAAGGACCTCCGTCTCGTCGAGCCGCTCACGGGGGTGGACGCGTGAGACTCGCCGTCATTGGTGCCGGCGCGGTCGGGCAGTCGGTCGTCACCCTCGCGGCGGAGTACGGCCACGAGGTCGTTGCGGTCGCGGACTCCTCGACCGCGGTCGTTGCGGACGGGTCAGGTGGGACCGACCACGGCATCGACGCGGAGACCGTGGTGACTCGGAAAGCGGAGGCAGGGATTGTCGGTGACGACGACCCCGCGGACGCTCTGGCGGCCGACTACGATGTCCTCGTCGAAGCGACGCCGACGACGCTCGACGACGCGGAGCCCGGCTTCTCGCACGTCGTCTCCGCGCTGGAGCGCGACCGCCATGCCGTGTTGGCGAACAAGGGACCGGTCGCAGAACGATTCGGTGACCTGCGCGCGGCGGTCGCCGACAGCGAGGGCGAACTTCGATTCGAGGCGACCGTCGGCGGGGCGATTCCTGCGGTGTCGACGGTCGAGGACATCGAGCCAGGCCACGTCACTGCGGTTCGGGGCGTGCTCAACGGAACGGCGAATTTCATCCTCACGCGGATGGCCGCAGAGGGACTCGACTACGGCCACGTGCTCGCGGAGGCACAGGACCTCGGTGTCGCCGAGGCGGATCCCTCCTTCGACGTTGACGGGACGGATGCTGCGCTCAAGTGCGTTATCCTCGCGAACGTACTCTCGTTCGGCGCGGTCGACGATCCGGCTGACGCCCGAGAGTTCACGCTGGCGGATGCGACCGTCGAGGGGATCCGCGATATCCCCGGCTCCGCGCTCCGACTGGCGAGAGAGGACGGTCAGACGGTGCGGTTGATCGGCGAGGCGACCGGCGAGACGGTTCGTGTCGCGCCCCGTCTCGTCCCCGAAAACGGAACGCTCGCGGTGACGGGCACACAGAACATTGTTCAGATAGAGACCTCCCACGCCGGTCGACTCAACATCTCCGGCCGCGGTGCCGGTGGTCCGGAGACGGCGAGCGCGGTACTCGGCGACGTGGGACGACTCGAGTGAGGTGCGCCGACGGCCGTCCAGTCGGTCGGTCCATCGCCGACTCGAAAAGATTCGCTGTCGCTCCGTGCGGTGCGGTGGCAGGAATCAGTGTACGGCGGCACCGTCGTCAGTGAGGCGTATCGAAACCGTTTTAGTGGGATCGACCGAAAACGTACTCACACAACGCCTTAGCGCGTGATTACCCCATGAGTGACAAA
>CAYRWH010000252.1:0-2271 GCA_964427935.1 uncultured Halobellus sp.
TCGAGCCGGGCAAGGATCCCGTTGAGGTAGTTGTGCGTCTTCGCGGCCGCCGGGACCGCCCGGTCGGGGATCTTCCGGGTCTTTGTCGTCTGAACCGTCGCCGGACCGTCGTGTGCGGGCTCGCCGTCGACGCCGCCCCGCGGAAGCGGCTTGGCGATCACCACGACCGTCGGGTCGATGTCGGGTTGCGGGTCGAGCGTACCGGGCTGGCGACCGCGGCTGATCGAGCATTTGACGTAGGCGTCCGCCAAGTCGTTCGCGGCGAGCGTCTCGTCGATTCGGGCCTTCAACTCCCTATTGCTCAGGCCGTGGTCCAGCGCAAGCGTTTCACAGGTGTCCGCGAGGCGGTCGGCGTGGGCCTCCCAGCGAAAGACGTCGCCGCCATACGCTCGCAACGTCTCGAACGCCGCGTCGCCGTAGGCGAACCCGCGGTCCTCAACGTGGACAGTTGCCGCCTCGGCGGGGACGAGGTCGCCGTCGACGTGGTAGTGGCGGTCGGCTGTCGCGGCCGGATCAGGGGGGGCTTCGCGGTCACTCATGACGCTCACACAGCCCGACGAAGTTCTCGACCATTCGTTTCCCCTCGGGGGTGAGAATGCTCTCGGGATGGAACTGAACCCCGACGTGGGGCTTTTTTTGATGACGTACACCCATCACGACCTCGCGTTCGTCCTCCGTGCGTGCCGTCTCGACCAGCTCGTCCGGGAGGTCCTCGCGTTCGACACACAGCGAGTGATACCGCCCGACCCGCAGTCGGTCGGGGAGCCCCGCGAAGACGCCCGCGCCGTCGTGGCTGATCGTGGAGGGTTTCCCGTGGACGACCTCCGGGGCGTGGCCAACGCGGCTGCCGCGGTTCGCACACAGCGCCTGATGGCCGAGACAGACGCCGAAGACGGGGCGGTCGAGCGCGAAGGCGTCGATCGAGATGCCGGCCGACTGCGGAGTGCCAGGACCCGGCGAGACGACGACGCCGTCGGGGTCGAGTTGACGGATCCCGTCGAGATCGACCGCGTCGTTCCGTCGGACCGCGACCGCGCCCGCAACCTCGCCGACGTACTGGACGAGGTTGTACGCGAACGAGTCGTAGTTGTCGACGACGAGCACCCGGGCGTCGCTGTCGCCGGCACCAGGTCGCCACGCCGACTCGGCCTCGCCCCCGCGGCTCATTGGGTCTCACCCCCGCTCGTGACCTCGTCGGCAATCGCCAGTTCGCTCTCCGCGAGCGCCTCGTCGATGGCGGTCACGAGCGCGCGTCCCTTCGCGAGCGTCTCCGCGTACTCGGCGTCGGGCTCGGAGTCGTGGACGATGCCCGCGCCGACACGAAGCGAGTACTCGCTTCCGGTCCGGACCAGCGTTCGGATGACGATGTTGGCGGTCAGCCGCCCGTCGAACCCTGCCGCGAACATCGATCCGGTGTACGGTCCGCGACGAGTCTCTTCTAATTCGTCGATGATCTCCATCGTCCGCGGCTTCGGCGCGCCCGTGATCGTTCCCCCGGGGAAACAGGCGGCGAGCGCGTCGGCGAGCCCGACATCCCTGCGTGCTTCGCCCTCGATCAGGCTCACGAGGTGCATCACCTCGCTGTACCGGTCCACGCGGCGGTACTCCGCGACATCGACCGTCCCGAACCGCGATACCTTCCCGAGGTCGTTGCGTTCGAGATCGACTAACATTGCGTGTTCGGCGCGCTCTTTCGCGTCGCCGGTCAGCTCCGCCTCCAGCGCGGCGTCGGCCTCCGGATCCGGGTCCCGCGGGCGCGTGCCGGCGATGGGTTCGGTGACGAGCCGCGCCCCGCGCTCGGGGTCGTCGGTCGGAACGCGCTCTAAGAGAAGTTCCGGGCTCGCGCTCACGAGGTCGGCCCCCAGCCCCTCCCGTTCGAACTCCAGCAGTCCGGAGTAGGGCGCGGGGTTCACCCGGCGAAGCGCGTCGTACGCGGTGACTGGATGGACTGCGGCCGGCGCGCGGAGCCGCTGGGAGATGTTCGCCTGAAACGTGTCGCCGTCGCGGACGTACCCCTTGACGCGCCGGACCGCATCCGCGTACGCCTCGCGGCCCGTGTCGCTCTCGAACGTCGCCGTCGACTCCCCGCCCCGATCGCCGCTCATCTCTTCAGTCGCCTCCGTCGGCGGCGATCCGAGGGTCGGATCCCCGGTTCGAATTCGATCGATCAGCTCCCGGGCACGGGCAACCCCCGAATCGAAGGCGTCGTCGATGGATCCGACGCTGTCGCCGGACTCGACGCTGTCGCCGGACTCGACGCTGTCGCCGGAC
>CAYRWH010000253.1:0-2269 GCA_964427935.1 uncultured Halobellus sp.
TGGGCCACGTCGACCACGGAAAGACGAGCCTCCTCGACGAGATCCGCGGCTCCGCGGTCAGCGAGGCTGAGGCGGGCGCGATCACCCAACACATCGGCGCGACCGACATCCCGCTCGAAACCATCTCACGGATGGCGGGCGAGTTGGTGAACCCAGACGACTTCGACCTTCCGGGACTCCTGTTCATCGACACGCCGGGACACCACTCCTTCTCGACGCTTCGCGCCCGCGGTGGTGCGCTCGCGGATATCGCCGTCCTCGTTGTCGACGTGAACGACGGGTTCCAGCCCCAGACAGAGGAGGCAATCGACATCCTCCGCCGGACGGGAACCCCCTTCGTCGTCGCCGCCAACAAGATCGATACGACGCCCGGCTGGAACCCACAGGAGGGCGAGCCGATACAGCGGAGCATGGAAGCACAGTCTGAGCGCGCGATGTCGATGCTCAACGAGAACCTCTACGAGATCATCGGCCAGCTGTCCGACGCCGGCTTCTCCGCCGATCTCTACTGGCGCGTACAGGACTTCCAGAAGAACATCGGCGTCGTCCCAGTCTCGGCGATGACCGCGGAGGGAGTTCCGGATCTGTTGACGGTGCTTATGGGACTCTCACAGCGGTTCATGAAAGAAGAAATGGCGATCGATGTCGACGGGCCCGGCGAGGGAACGGTGCTAGAGGTCAAAGACGAGCGAGGATTCGGCTCGACGGTCGACACCGTGGTGTACGACGGCGTTATCGAGAACGGCGACGAGATCGTCGTCGGCGGCCAGTCGGACCCGATCGTCACGGAAGTCCGTGCGCTGCTCCAGCCGCGTCCGCTGGCAGAGATCCGCACAGAAAAGCAGTTCGAGAAGGTGGCCTCAGTCGGGGCTGCCGCCGGCGTGAAGATCGCCGCGCCCGATCTCGACGACGCGATGGCAGGTGCGCCGGTCCGGGTCGTCCGTGATAAGCCGCTGGACGACGCCGTCGCGGAGGTGAAAGCCGAACTCGCCGAGATCGAGGTCGACACTGCTGAGGACGGCGTCGTCGTCAAGGCGGACACGCTCGGATCGCTGGAGGCGATGGCGAACGCCCTCCGCGAGGCCGAGGTGCCGATCATGCGCGCGGAGGTTGGCGATATTGCCCCGCGCGACATCGCCATCACGGAGACCGCAAATCAGGAGGAGCATAAGGCGCTGTTGGGATTCAACGTCGATATCCTCCCGAACGCCGAGACGGAACTGGAAAGCGCGGACGTGAAACTGTTCACAAACGACGTGATCTATCAGCTGATAGAGGATTACGAGACGTACGTCGAGGAGCGCCAGCGCGCTCAACAGGAGACGGTACTCGACAAGGTGGTTCGCCCCTCGCGATTCCGACTCCTCCCCGACCACACGTTCCGCCAGAACGATCCCGCGGTCGTCGGCGTCGAGATCATCGCCGGAACGCTCCAAAACAACCGCTCCGTCGGCTACTTCGAAGGCAACGAGTTCCACCGCGTCGGCAGTCTCTCCGGGATACAAAAGCAGGGCGACGATGTCGACGAGGCGCGCTCGGGTGAGCGCGTGAGCATCGCCATCGACGGGCCGACCGTCGGTCGGGACATCGAAGAAGGAGACACCCTCTGGACAGAGGTGCCCGAGAAGCACGCAAAGATCCTCGAACAGGAACTCAAAGAGGAGATCACCGCTGACGAGCGCGAGGCGTTGTCCGGCTACCTCGACACACGCCGGAAGCGCGACCCGTTCTGGGGTAAGTAGCGGAACGCTTAGAGCCCCCACCTCCGTCATCTCACGACATGGATCGCTTCTCCGACACGGGACAGCCGGACTGGGACTGGTGGGGGAGACTGTGGCCGACTCCGGGCGAGACGCTTCGAACGCTCGGCGTATCCGCCGGCGACTCGGTCGTCGACATCGGCAGTGGCAACGGCTACTTCACGCTGCCGGCCGCTCGTATCGTCGACCCTGCGCCCGTCTACGCGCTGGACGTCGACACGGAACTGCTCACCGAAGTCGAGAGGCTTGCGGAACGACAGTCGGTCGAGAACGTGGTTCCGGTCGCCGGGGACGCGCGCTCGCTTCCCGAACACCTCCCGGAGCCGGTCGATGTCGCGCTTATCGCGAACGTGTTTCACGGGATCGACAACCAGCCTCCGTTCGTCCACGGGACAGTCGAGGCGCTCGCGGAGGGCGGTCGGTTCATCGTCGTCAACTGGCGGGACCGTTCCCGCTCGGAGACGACGGTCGACGGCGAGCCACGCGGCCCGCCGACCGATCGGCGACTC
>CAYRWH010000254.1:0-2254 GCA_964427935.1 uncultured Halobellus sp.
CGTGTGGCCCGGTATCGACTTCGTCGAATTCGATGGGGGTGCGGTTGGGGGCCTTATCAAAGAGTGCCAGTATCCGCTCCGGGAGGTATCGCTTCGTCAGGGTAGGGGTGCCTGGAACGAGATATCCACGAACGGCAATGGTCGCGATGGCGGCGACAAAAACAACGAGCGCCCAGCCGATCGACAGGATCGCAATGCTGACCGCGAGACCGGCGGCGATGAGAAGGTTGACCAGCGTACACGGAACACATCGGTTTTCGCCGGTGTACTGTGGGTTTCGAAGCCAGAGCGGAAGTCGTCGGGTAGCATCCATGCGATCGGAAGGCGTCGAGAGGACATAGGTATGACAGCCGTACCGCCGGTCACGCCGACAGATGTCCCCCAAGAACGGGGTCAGACTGCCCACCGCCTCATCGGTGTGCTCAGACGAGTCCAAGTTTCTAGTCAAAAATATATAGAAACTGTTAATATGAGACACGCGACTCATATGTACAGAGATACCGACCCCCACAATAACGCAGCCACCGGGACAGGACAACCAGAAACTGTGACCAACGCCTTCGACATTGACCGATCGGTACGGAGGCGAAACTGGCGCAGAGAGCGGCAAAACCGGACACCCGAATGGATCAGACACAAAATCAGGGACAGACTGTATCGAACGAGAATAGCGACACTCCGGAACCGAACGACTCTAAGCCGACAGCGAGCCAATTTGAGCCGACGGTAGATTCAGACGACGCGGTGACGGGCCCGACTGAATCCACTCGAACAACCGATGGTGGCACCCCGGAGACCGAATCACTCTCGACAGACGAGATATTCGCACTGTTGAGCAATGGTCGCCGGAGACACGTCCTCCAGTTTCTCTCAGAGAACGGCGGCGAAATCAAGCTTCGTGAGCTGGCGACGATCATCGCCGCCGAGGAGAACGACCTTGAACCGGTCGAGGTCAATTACACCCAGCGAAAACGCCTCTACACGTCGTTGTATCAGTCACATCTCCCACGCATGGAGCGTAGCGGCGTGGTAGAATACGACCGGAATAGTGGGCTGGTGACCCTCGGGCCGGCGGCCGAGGGGTTCGACGCCTATCTGGAGGTCGTTGGAAAAAACGAGTTCACCTGGTCGGAGTTCTACCTCGGACTAACCGGACTGTTCGCCGCGGTGACGCTTGCGTTTGCCACGGGAACGCCTCCATTTGTTTCGATAGGTCCGACGGCACTGCTGACGGTGTTGACCCTCATCCTTTTTGTTTCGGCCGTCACACACGTCCGATACACGCGTGACCGGCGACTCTGATCCGTGTTCGGGATCATCCCCCGCGTCCGGCCCGGCCCGTCGACAATACTCTGGGCGACCAAGTGGACGGTGTCGGGTCGGCCTATCGACGAGAGCGGTGCTTTCACGTTCCTCCCACCCCACTGGATCGCATGGAGCTGTTCTGGCACCGACGGGACCTCCGGATTGCCGACAACGTCGGGCTTGCGGCGGCCGCCGATCGCGACGCGGTTGCCCCGGTGTTCGTGTTTGATCCCGACGTACTCGAACATGCGAGCGACGTCCGCGTGCGTCGGCTACTCGACGGACTGGCGGCACTACGGGACGCATACCGCGACCGCGGAAGCGACCTCATCGTCACGCGAGGCGATCCAACGGCGAGGCTCCCCGAACTCGCTGGGGCGCTGGACGCCGAGCGGGTCGTCTGGAACCGCGACTACTCCGGGCTTGCCCGCAGACGCGACGCGAGGGTTCGGCAAACGCTCCACGACGCGAATGTGCGGCGCGAAGCACACCATGACGCCGTGTTACACACGCCGGACTCGATCCGGACGAACGCAGGCGATCCGTACTCTGTATATACCTACTACTGGAAGAAGTGGACGGATAGGGAGACCGACCCGCCGGCACCGACGCCAACGGAGGGCGACCTCCTCAATACCACCGAAATGGCCACAAAGACATCCGATCTCGACAATGTCGCTCTCGGAGCGCTCCCAACGCCGGCCGACCTCGGATTCTCTGAGCCGGACGCGGACGTAGGCCCGGCCGGCGCGGAGGCTGCTCGCGAACGGCTCGACGCCTTCCTCTCGGCTGGCGTGTTCAAGTACGATGGCGAACGCGACTATCCCGCACGGGAGGGTACGTCGCGGCTCTCAACGTTCATGAAGTACGGTGAGATCGGTGTTCGAGAGGCGTACGAGGCGACCGAGGCGGCGCTGGCCAACGCCGAGAACCGGTCGGAGGACGACGC
>CAYRWH010000255.1:0-2254 GCA_964427935.1 uncultured Halobellus sp.
ATCTGCTTGCGCTCGGGCTCTCGGATCCGGTCCCCGACTACATCACCTTCGAGGGGGCGATGGCGGAGTTCGACCGACAGGACGCCGCCGTGCTCGTGCCCCATCCCGCGTTTGCGACCGTGTCACTAACTCGACCGGAGATCACAGCCCACGCAGCCCGCATCGATGCGGTCGAAACGTACAACACCAAGCTTCTGCCCCACCAGAACGCCCGTGCCCAGCGGATTGCCGCCGATGTCGACCGTCCCGGGTTCGGCTCCTCGTACGCCCATTTACCCGGAACGGTCGGCGAGGCCTGGACCGCGTTCGAGGCGGACCTCCCGGACGCCGACGCCGTCGCCAGCGCGTTTCGTGAGCGACGCCCACGAACGGTCGTCCATCGCGGCGGGATCAGCCATCGACTTCGAGGACTCGTCGAATTCGCACACATCGCGTACGAGAACACGTGGGTCAAAGCCGATCGGCTGTTTCTCTCGGGCGACGAGCCGACGCTCCCCTCAAACGTCGCCTACGAGGGTCGATTCGACGACGTGAGCGTATACCAGTGAGCCTGCTGGTGACCGTCGGTCAGATCCCCAGTCCAGCGGTTGTTGCCGAGAGGTCGACGTCGAGTTCGACGACGTAGGTGTGGACTGCCCAGAACGCAGCGACTTCAAGCGCGGTGATGATCACGGTCACGAGGTCGGCGTACTTACTGCTCGTCGTCACGCCGAACGGGAGTGAGAACTCGTTGTCCGAGAGTGGATGAAACAGCGCGATTCCGCGACGACTCCCCACCAGATCGAGGATGTAGTGGGTGAGCACGCCCACCCAGACGAAATGGAGATTGTCGAAGAAAATCGGGTACGCGAGGAACACCGCGAGCACCGGGAGGCTGTGGAGTGTTTTCCGGTGTTTGCCGAAGGCGGTATCGACATCCGGAAACAAGGCACCGAGAACGATCGGCACGGTGATCTGCCCGACCTTCGTGGCGGTATCGAGGTCGGCGCCGGGCTCAAGGACGAAGCCGATCCCGACGGCGAGCAAGAGTGCGTTCAACACGTGGCCACGTTTGTTCATGCTCACCTCTCGGGGGGGCGTGACTCAAAAGGCACGGATCGGGTGCGCGAACTGTGTCCCGAAAAAGCCACGGCGACGGCCACCGAGAAGTCGGTATGGAGTACGAGGAGCCCAAGTTCTTTCATGTGATGGAGTACGCCGCGGCCGCTGACGGCGACGTCATCGACATGGTGAGCGGCAACCCCGACTGGGAGCCGCCGGGTGCCCTGCGTGACGCCCTGACGGAGTACGCAACCGGCCCATCGGAGGCGTTTCAGTACCCGCCGAGCGAAGGGCTTCGGGACCTCCGGGAGTCGATCGCGGCCCGTAGAAACGTCGACCCCGACCGGATCGTTGTCACCAACGGAACGGGCGAGGCGAACTACCTCGGGATGGCCCGTGCGTTCGAGCGTGACGCGGGCGAGGAGGCGCTGTTGATGGATCCAGTCTACCCGTACTATCCCAGCAAAACCGAGCTGATCGGCGGGGAGCCGACGCTCGTTCCGACCGAGCGCGACGGCGGTCTCGACCTCGACGCGATCCGTGCGGCCGCAAGCGACGAGACCGCGCTGATCGTGTTAAATACGCCGAACAACCCGACGGGAGCAGTGTACGACATCGACCGTATCCGCGAGGTTGTCGACATCGCCGAGGCGGTCGACGCGCTCGTCGTCGTCGACGAGGTGTACGACCACTTCGACTTCTCCGGGCGCTTCGAGTCCGCGCTAACGCTCGACTCCGACCGGGTGATCGTCACGAGCGGCTTCTCGAAGTCGATGGCGATCACGGGGTTTCGAGTGGGATATGCCGTGTTTCCTGACGACCACGCGTTTCCCGCGAAGGCCAGACACATGCTCGTGAACGTCGCCGGGTCGCGGCCGGCCCAGTTCGCGGTCTCGGAGGCGCTGTCGGCTACCGATGCCGACTACTACGCCGAGACGCGAGAGCTGCTCTCAGATCGGATCGACGCGTTCACCGCCGCTCTCGACGAGGCGGGCGCGGCCTACACGCGTCCTGACGGAGGGTTCTACATCCTTGCGCGGTTCGACGGGTTCCCCGGAACGATGGCGAACGTCAAGCGACTGATAGACGAGGCGGGCGTTGCCGGGATGCCCGGAGAGACGTTCGGCAGCGCCCGCGACGACTGGATCCGATTCGCGCTGGTGACGCCGCGTGCGGTCGAGGCGGCCGAGCGGCTCGTCGAGTACTTCGCGTC
>CAYRWH010000256.1:0-2249 GCA_964427935.1 uncultured Halobellus sp.
GACACCGACTCCGTCTCCTCGAAGGACACCACGGAGCTGACATCCTCCCACGGCTTCAGCCGTGGGGTTCCCGACCACAGGCCGGGCAGTCCACGGCGGGAGGTTCCCCACTCGTATGCGGTGGGGTTGTGGGCCGTGCCAGTGCGGCCCCCGACCGAGATAGCGGGCTTCATCTACCCCCGCGAAGGGTGCGTATCCTTACCTCGGACTCGGTATCACAACCAACGAATGTCAGAACAATCAACGTTTCGCCGGTTGTCGGCTTCATCCCACGACTAAACTCGTGGGCTTTCGCCTCGAAACTCTGTAACATCCGGAGTGAGTCTCTCAAATCGGCAGCGACGTAATCACATTTAATCCTCGTCTTCGCTCTCTTCGTTCTCCTCGGTCGGCTCCGCACCGGTCTCGCTCGCCTCGGCACGCTTTGCGTAGAGCGCGACGGCGACCGCGGTGAGAAACCAGATGGGTGCGCCAACGCGGATCGCGAAGGCGGCGCGTGCCCCCCACGTGTCGAGCGTGACGAACGTCGAGAGTACTGCGACTACGGGGGCACCGATGAGAATGGTAACGACGAACGTCGTCTGCATCACCCAGCCGTAGTCAACCCCCTCGACTTCGACGGACTCGACAGGTTGCACACTCGATTTTCCACGGCCAACGGACAAATCGGTGGCGGTCCGTCGTCGAGCCTCGCTCTGTGTCGACCGCGACGAGTCGAATCGACTTCCGGATCCCCGCGATTTTAACCGGTTGAGCAACCAGTTTATGTCGATGACCACGACGCGGGGACTCCGGGACCGCGAGGAACCGATCACGATGCTCACCGCCTACGACGCGCCAACGGCTGAAATCGTGGACGAGGCGGGAATAGATGTCGTTCTCGTCGGTGACAGCATGGGCAACGCCGCGCTCGGCTACGACTCGACGCTTCCGGTGACGATGGCGGACGTCCGCTCCCGGACCGCGGCGGTCGCCCGAGCCGTCGATGACGCGCTTGTCGTCGCCGACATGCCGTTCCTCTCGTTCGGCGTCGAGGAGGCAGAGTCCGTCCGAAACGCCGGCGAGTTTTTAAAAGAGGCTGACGCCGACGCCGTCAAGATAGAGAGCGGCCCGCACACGGTCGAGACAACCCGTCGGATGACCGACGTTGGCATTCCGGTGATGGCACACCTCGGACTCACCCCCCAACACGTCAACCGACTTGGCGGATACTCCCGACAGGGAACCGACCAGGACGCGGCCGAGGAGATACTCGAGTTGGCGAAAGCCCACGAGGAGGCGGGCGCGTTCTCACTCGTGTTAGAACACGTCCCGGCGAACCTCGCGGCGGCGATCACCGACGCACTTGCGATCCCAACGATCGGGATCGGTGCGGGCTCCGACACGGACGGACAGGTGCTCGTGATCAACGACGTTGTGGGACTGGGAGAGTGGTCACCACCGTTCTCGAAGCGATTCGGTGACGTTCGCGGCGAGATGGAGCGTGCGGTCGGAGAATATAAAGAAGCGGTCGAGAACGGGGCGTTCCCCGCCGAGGAGCATTCTCACGTCGAAGACGATCTGGAAGAGCTCTACTGAGTACGCGTGTTTCCGCCTTCGTCGCAAGCTCCGCGCGTCCCGTTCACCCGCCGAGATGCGTGATGTCCCGTCTGAGCGTGTACCCTTTCGGGACCCCAACCGCGCCTAAACAGTCCTCACATAACACTCGCTCGTAATCGCGGTTCGTCTCTTTTTCAAGCAGAGATACCGATTCCAGTGGAAACACCGACTCACACCGCGCACACTCGGCCTTATCGCCGTCGACGATCTTCATTTATCGATCGACGATTCCGCGGTGACATATAAAAACTCGCGGACGGAGTTATCACTAGCTGAGAAGCATGTCTATAAAATACGGGTTGTGTGTGGGGTTTCGCCCCGTCGGCGTTCCCGGTTCGGGACGCCGCGTGAATCTGTGTGGCGTGAGGCGACGTTTCAGCCGAAGAGTTCGCCGAGACCCTCGCCGCCGTCGTCGTCGTCTTCCTCCTCTTCGTCGGCCGCCTCGGCCTCTTCCGCCTCGTCGTCGTCGCCGTCGTCGGCGTCAGCGTCGCTGCCACCGTCGTCGGCGCTACCACCGGCGGCCGCGCCCGCAGCAGGTGCCGCGGCAGCCGTGTCGATGGCTTCCTCGATGTCGACGTCTTCCAGCGCGGCGACGAGCGCCTTGACGCGGGATTCCTCGACATCGACGCCGGCGGCTTCCAGCACGCCGG
>CAYRWH010000257.1:0-2215 GCA_964427935.1 uncultured Halobellus sp.
CGTGTTCGGGGGATCGGATCTCCACGTCGGTGTCACCCCCTCCCTCGATCCAGTCCGCGGCACAGCCCAGCCGAGAGAAGGCCTTCGCAACGAGTTTCTCGAACTCCTCGTGGGCGTTCCCGTCCGTGCTGGCCGCCCGGAGCTGGTCGGCGAGGTCGGGAGTTGGTCCGTCGTCTTCATCGTCGACGGGGTGAACACGTTCGCCGGCATCGGTCAGGTCGGCAATGGCGGTCTCGACTGACTCCTCGCCAGAGAGTTGGTTGAGGCGCTTGTCGGCGACTCGGGTAAATCCCTGCGGGCGGTAGGTCTCGTCGTAGCCAACGAGTTCGTTGAATTTCTCAATGTCGACGTCAACTTCCTCAACATCGGTGAGGAAAGTCATGTACTCCCAGGGGCTTTCCTCGTTCCAGCGACCGTGTTCAACGTTCTCTCTCCATAGGTACTCCGCAAGGTCGGGGTCGTGTCGGAGTTGGAGGACTTGCCCCCTCGCGACGAAGGCGCCATCGTGGTAGACGAGCGCGATGTCGTTTCGCTCGACGTTCCGCCACGTCCCATCTACTGAGGTCCCCCAGACGTGGACGAGATCGTCGTCAGATGTCGTCCGAAACAGTTCGAGGTCTTCGTCATTGAGGTAGGACTCAATATCCTCAATTGGGTGCCCATCTCGGATGAACTGTTTGTAGTCCTCAAACGCGTCGTCGCGACCAGCGGGGAGGATCACGATTCCGGTCATACCTGTGTGGAAATCCGGTGGGAAGCAAATAATTGGCTACAACTCCATTGAGTCTGCTGAAATCCTAAGGAGCTGATAGGATTGGTGTGCGAGATACAGAGGATCAGTTCTGCACGCAGTTTGTTGGGAAGATACGGCTGAAGAACGCCACTTCCACGGAAGACCCTGTTCGCCTATCCGACTTTGAGACCGGTGTATTTGCACTGGCGAACACACGCCGGGAGCGGGGAGGGTAAACAAACATTGGAAATAGAACACTCAATATAAAACACCGAGTATAATCACGATCGCCCTGATTGTCTGATCGCTTTTTGACAATCAGAAGGGGACGGCGGCCCGCTCCTCTTGTGGATTGAGATGCAACAGCTCCGTTTCTAGTGTAGTAGTCGCATGTCGAGGGATTTCGCCGCAGATAGTGCCAGTTTACTCTCGTGATCGAACTCCGATTCCGGGCGCATTGTGTTCCGCCAGTCGGATCTTGCCACCGGTCAGATCGACTCCCTCATAGGGGTCGTCGGAGAGCAGCAGGGAGCCGTCGAGATCGGCGTAATCAAGAAGCGGTGCCAGCTGTGCGGCCGCCAAGATCGATGCGTTGGTGCCGATCATACAGCCGAGCATCACCTCAAGCCCGTGTGCTCGAGCGGCTGCGATCATTCGACGTGCTTCTAGCAGTCCGCCGGTTTTCATGAGCTTGAGATTCGCTATATCGCACCGGTCGGTGATCGCCGGGATATCTGACAGCGTCACGCAGGACTCGTCGGCCGCTATCGGGATCGCGGAGCGCTCGTACGCGAACTTCAGTCCCTCCGGATTCTCCGCGGACACCGGCTGCTCGATGAACTCCACCCCACGCTCGGCGAGCCACTCGCTTTTTTGTACCGTCTCTCGTGGCGTCCATGCCTCGTTGGCGTCGATCCGCAGGGTGGCGTCCGGTGCCGCCTCTCGTACCGCCTTGACCAGCTCCCGATCCCGATCGGTTCCGAGCTTGATCTTCAAGATCGGGTAGCCCGCCTTCGCAGCGGCAGCTGCCTTCTCACGAACCCGATCGGTCGTGTCGAGGCCGATCGTGTATGACGTAGCGGGCGCGCGTGACGGATCGAGTCCCCACAGCCGGTACAGCGGAACGCCCAGCCGTTTTGCGGCCAGGTCATGCATCGCGATCGACACCGCACAGCGCGCCGCCGGATTGTCGCGGACGACCTCACGCATCCGGGCTTCGATCGCATGGAGTGCGTGAGGGTCGTCGACCTCCTCAACCACCGCGAGCAGGTCCGGCAGGACGGCCGCAACGGTGTCCGGCGTTTCGCCGTAGTGGGCGGCGGGCGCCGCACCGCCGATCCCGGTCATCTCCCCCTCATCGGTCACCGTGACGATCAGGTTCTCGACGGTTGTCCGGGTCCCGCGAGCGATTGTGAACGGCTCCTCAAGTTCGACGCGCACCCGCTCGAAGGAGGCGTTGAGGCTCACTCGAGCACCTCCTCG
>CAYRWH010000258.1:0-2208 GCA_964427935.1 uncultured Halobellus sp.
CGGACGGTCGACTGGGAGGCGATTCAGGCGGCCGCCGACGCGGTCGACGCCTATCACCTCGCGGACATCGCGCATATCACCGGCCTCGTCGCCGCCGGGGTCCACCCCTCGCCGGTTGGCGTCGCCGACTTCGTCACCGGCTCCACCCACAAGACGATTCGCGCCGGTCGCGGCGGAATCATCATGTGTGACAAGGAGTTCGCCGACGACATCGACAAGGCGGTGTTCCCCGGTGGGCAGGGCGGCCCCCTGATGCACAACGTTGCCGGCAAGGCGGTCGGATTCAAGGAGGCGCTCGAACCCGAGTTCGAGGAGTACGCGCAGGCGGTCGTCGACAACGCCGAGGTCCTCGCTGAGACGCTACAGGGTCACGGACTCTCGCTCGTCTCCGACGGCACCGACAACCATCTGATCCTCGCTGACCTCCGCGACTCACACCCCGACCTCTCCGGCGGCGACGCGGAAGACGCGCTTGCGGCTGCGAACGTTGTGCTCAACGGAAACACGGTGCCTGGCGAAACCCGCTCACCGTTTAATCCGTCGGGGATCCGCGCGGGCACTGCCGGACTCACGACCCGTGGATTCGACGCAGACGCGATCGAAGAGGTCGGTGACCTCATCTACCGCGTCGTCGACAACGTCGACAGCGAGGACGTGATCTACGAGGTCGGCGAACGGGTCGTCGAGCTTTGTGCGGAACACCCACTGTACGAGTGATTCCCGGCCGGGCGGCAGGTCGTCCTCAATGATCGCCCTCCCGGAGCGGATCCGTACGTAAAAGTGGGGGCGGGTCCGACGGGGTCGTATGGACGCCAAGTCGTTTCTGGCCGAACGTCTGGACCGCGCGGCGGCCCCGCTCGCGGTCGGTGACGTTCTCGTGTTGTTGGCGCTGTTGACCGTCGGAACGCTCAATCACACCACGGTCGATTTCCTGCTCGACGACCCCGTTTACCTCCTCGGCGTGTGGGCACCGTTCCTGATCGGGTGGGTCCTGTTCGCTCCGCTGGTCGGTGCGTACTCCGCGGGTGCGGTCGAGACGGCCAAATCGTCGGTGCCGCTCGCGATTCGGTCGTGGGTCCCCGCGGCCGTCGTCGGGTTCGTTCTCCGCGAGTTCGTGTTCCGCGGCAACGCGGCCCCGACGTTCATGGCGATAACGTTCGTGCTCGGTGCGCTCGCGCTCGGTGGCTGGCGAGCGATCTACTTCCGGGTTCGGTAGGCAACACCCGTTGCCGTCGTCTCCGTCCTCCTCGTTGTCAACACTGGGTTTCGTCGTCGCACCTGCCTTTTTTATATAGTCTCCCCACGATTGGGTTGGATCGTCGTACCACCCCGTGGTTCCGTGAAATAGCTGGTTGGAACTGAGACGACAGCCTCACTGATGCTCGCCGATGATCTCCCGTCATAAGTTATGAGTTGAATTTTAGTACTTAATCACGTCGTAACGTGACATCAACGAGAAACAATTAAGTGGACTCGTGGTATAGATACACATGAATTATGACTGGGTACTACGACTACGTCCTCGGGCTTATTCCGGCTGCCCTGTTCGGAGTCACCGTCCTCCTGAACCTAGTCGGATTGCCGTTCACGCTAGCGCTTCCCGTGGGCGCGAGCATCGCGCTGGGAATCATGGCCCACGCGATGTTCATCCGGAATCCGCTTCCGGGAGCCGGCTCCGGCGCGGGTTCCGACGCGGTCGGCGGATCCGGCGGCGGTTCAATGCGGTCCGGCGGCTCCGGACGGCGCGGTGGTCCAACCGCGTCCGGGGGCTCCGACTGAGCGTCCGAACGACGAGTTTGTCGCGACCACGTCCCGTACCGTTTAGTCGTTCACGCGCCTTCCGTCGGCTATGACCGACGCGTTGTTCCTCACGAGCGGTGATGTCGACGACCTCGCCGAGCCGGCCGACTACGTCGCCGCCGTCCGCGACGCATACCGACAGGTCGGCGAGGGCGCGCCTGCGAAACCGCGGACGAAGCTCGTTAACCGCGATCCGCCGGGGATGCTCACGGCGTACACGGCGGTGCTCCCGGAGACGGGCGCAATGGGTGGATACACCTATTCCGCCGGCTTCGGCGCGGAGGACGCCTGGTTCATGACGCCGCTGTTCGACGCGGAGTCGGGCGCGCCGCTCGCCCTGCTCGACGGCGCGTCGATGAACCCGTTTAAAACGGGCGCGGCCGGCGCGGTCGCCGTCGACGCGCTCGC
>CAYRWH010000259.1:0-2187 GCA_964427935.1 uncultured Halobellus sp.
CGTCGGCGTACTTCGCGAGCTGGTGCTGGGTGACCGTCTTCCCGGAGCCGAACGGCCCCGGAATTGCGGCCGTTCCGCCCTTTGCGATGGGGAACAGGCCGTCGAGGATGCGTTGGCCGGACACAAGCGGCTGTCGGGGTGTGCGCTTCTCGACGGTCGGACGAGCCTCACGCACCGGCCACTGCTGGTGCATCGAGACGTCCGTTCCGTTGGCGAGTTCGACCACCGTCTCGGTGACATCGAACGAGCCCGACTCGACGGCGGTGACCTCGGTGGTCTCCCCCTCGTCAAGCGCGTCCGGCGGCACCATGACCTTGTGGTCGATGGTAACCGTCTCCTCGACGATACCGACCACGTCACCGCGGCCGACCTCGTCGCCTTCCTCGACGGTGGGGTCAAACTCCCACTCCTTTTCGAGGTCGATGCCGGGCGCGTCGACCCCTCGATCGAGGTACGGACTGCCCATCTTACCCTCCAGTACGTCCAAGGGACGCTGAACGCCGTCATAAATTGCGTCCAGCATCCCCGGACCAAGGTCGACCGACAGCGGTTCGCCCGTGTTCTCGACGGGCTCACCGGGGCCGACCCCGGAGGTCTCCTCATACACCTGAACCGTCGTGACGTTGCCCTCGATCTCGATGACCTCCCCCATGAGTCCCTCGTCGCCGACGTAGACGACATCGTTCATGCGGGCGTCGAGATCGCGGGCGCTCACGACCGGACCGCTCACGCTCTGGATGACACCGTCGCCGGTTGTCTCCGTGGATTCTGCCTTGCTCATGTTAGTTCTCCTCTTCGTCCATCAGGTCGATCCCGATGGCTCGTTTGATCTGGTCGCGAAGCCCGCCGCTGCCGGCGCCCGAGGCGCCAAGCGTCACGAGGACGGGCTCGATGCTTCCCTCGACCCGCTCGCGGGTCCCCCGCGCGAGGTGGTCGAGGTCCGCGTCGTGCATCACGATGATGCCGGTCTCCTCGTCGTCGAGCGTACGCTCGACTGCGTCGTCAAGCCGGTCGTCCTTCTCGTCGTCCGGCACGTTCTCGAACTTGCGGACGCCGGCGAGCCGAAAGCCGGTTGTGAACTCCGGGCTTCCGACCACGGCTATCTCCTGGCTCATGTTATCACCAGCTCCGATTCGATTTCGTCGGCCGGCAGGCCGGCCTCCTTTCCGCGGGCGATAGCACGAATATTGTCCACCTCACGCTCCTTCGCGAGGATGTACGATATCACCGGCGTCACCGATACCGGGTGGATCGTCCCCAGCCGGTCGCCGTACGCCAACAGCGCGGCGTCGGTCGCGTGCTCGAACGCGATGAGGCTGTTCGCCTCCTCGAGTTCGCGAAGCGCCGGCCCGAGCTCGTCGGCGTACTGGCTGTCCGCGATGTACTCGACAAGCTCGTCGAGGTCGCGGGCGAGGCGGCCGAGCGTGTCCCGAGTGAACAGATCGCCGCCCTCGATGAAGTACGCCGCGGGGTCAATATCAGCCCCCGACCGGGCGAGACGAAGCGCGTTGTCCGCGTTCCGGAAGTCGACCTCCGCCTTGAGGAATGCCTCGTACTGCCGAGTCGGCTCGTTACCGGGCAGATCTGCGAGGAGGCGTTCATAGAAGACGCGATCGATCGCGTTTTCGAGCGGAACGAGAGTGTCAGTCTCCTCGTACTCCGCGTACGCAGCGCGCAGCGGTTCGCCGTATATTGTGTCCTCAAGTACTTCGATGACCGCGTCGATGGAGTCGGCCTCAAGCAACCGACGGATCCGCCGGTCGTCGAACTCGCCGGCACGAATGAGGTCGACCTCAACCGCTTCCTGACCCGCGTCGGTATAGATGCCGCGGATGATCGTTTTTACGTTCCACGCGTCGAATTTCCGGAGATACCGCGCGATGAGGTCGTACAGACCCCCCTCACTCCAGTCGAGGATTCCCTCGAACTGCTTCGCGAGGTTCCGATTCAACGCGTACTCGATGAGGTCGACGCCGCCGTGGCGACTTCCCATCGAGTTGATCTCCGCCTCGTAGCTCGACTCCTCCATGAAACGCGCTATCTCGGCGGGACTCATCCGAACGAGCTTGCGGTACTCCTCGTCCCCGTAGAGCGAGCCACGGCGGGCGCGAACCCGCGCGACGACGTACTCAGGGTTCGAGCTGCCGACGGCGCTCATTGGTCGAACAGTCGCTCCGAGATGTGTTT
>CAYRWH010000260.1:0-1483 GCA_964427935.1 uncultured Halobellus sp.
GCGACGAAGACGAGGAACAACGCGTCCACGAGCGGGACGACGAGGAGCAACGCGAGCAGCGTTCGCGGGCGCATACCCCACGCTTTCCGCCCGGGACTCATAGCCCTTTTTGTCGCGGGCGGGGTCCGACTGCCACGGGCCGCGCCGCACCGTCCGCGACCGCCACCGCTTTGACCGACGCGTTCCAGCCGAGCGTATGGACATCGTCGGTGCGCTCGGTCGCGAACCCCCGGAGCGCGAGTCGTTGCCGCGGTGGGCTGCCCCGCTGCCGAAGGCGCTGGAGGACATCGCGTACCGATTCGTCTGGGTGATCGTCGCCATCAACCTCCTCGGTACGGCCTTCGGCTTCTGGTACTACCGATTCCAATTCAGCCGACACCCGGTCGAGATGTGGGCGTTCATCCCCGACAGTCCGCTGGCGACGCTGTTTATTGCCCTCGCGCTTGCGTCCTGGGCGGTTGGTCGGTCGAGCGACACGCTCGCCGCTTTGGCCTTCTTCGGCAACATCAAACTCGGGCTGTGGACCCCGTACGTTCTCGTTGTTTTTTATCCCGCGTTCCTCGCGAACTCGGGGCCGGCGATGTACGCATTCCTCCTCGTGAGCCACCTCGCGATGGTTGTACAGGCGTTCGTGCTCCACCGGATGACCGACTTCCCGGTCAAGGCGGTGGCGATCGCGGCGACGTGGTATACGGTCGACCTGTTGATGGACTACTTCGTCCCGCTCGTTGGCGACGTAACCCATACGTCGATCCCGTACGCCAGCAGCACCCCCTGGTTCACGACGACGGTGCTTCAGGTCGCGGCCGCTGGGGCGGTGACGCTCACAATCGTCCCGCTGTTTTTCGCGCTCGGCACGCGTGTGGCGACGCTTCGGGCACGAAGCTAGGAGACGAAAGCCGTAGAACTCTGTCGCGACCCCATTTAAGTCAGTTCGGGACGACGAAGGTGTATGAGTGCGTACGAGCGGATCGCCGACCTGTCGGTCACGATCGAGTCAGTGGCCCGACGCCGGCACACCGCCGACACGACGAGCGGCTTCGAGCGAACGACTACGGAGTTCCGACTCTCCGGCGACGGCGTCGTCGGCCGCGGCGAAGATGTCACGTACGAGGTAGCCGACCACGACGCGCTCGCGGGGACGGACCCGATCGATATCGAGGGTGAGTGGACGATCGCGGAGCTGTCGGCCGCCCTCGACGACATCGACCTGTTCGCGACGAAGTCACCCGAGCAGGCCGCCTCCCGAAATTATCGGCGGTGGGCGGTCGAGAGCGCCGCGCTCGACCTCGGGTTGCGCCAGACCGAAGCGTCTCTCGGCGAGTTCCTTGGGATTGAACCGGACCCCGTTCGGTTCGTCGTGTCGACGCGACTCGGGGATCCGCCGACGGCAGCGCGGATCCAGTCGCTGCTCGACCGCAACGGGGATCTGGAGTTCAAACTCGACCCGACACCCGACTGGCCGGAGGAGGTGTTCGTCGAG
>CAYRWH010000260.1:1493-2174 GCA_964427935.1 uncultured Halobellus sp.
GATCTCAAGGGGTGGTACGAGGGAACCGATGTCGACGTCGAGGCCGACCCAGAGCTGTATCGTGACGTGCTCGCCGCGTTCCCTGCGGCGGTCGTCGAGGACGCCGCGTTCACGCCGGAAACGACGCCGCTTCTGGAACCACAGGCCGACCGGCTTGCCTTTGATTATCCGATCGATGGCGTCGAGGCGATCGAGTCACTCCCCGTCGATCCCGGGTGGTGCAATATCAAGCCCTCGCGGTTCGGCACGCTCGAATCGCTGTTCGAGACGGTCGCGTACTGCCGTGAACACGGGATCGAAATGTACGGCGGTGGGCAGTTCGAGTTGGCCAGCGGACGGACCGCGATTCAGACGCTCGCCTCGTTGTTCTACTCCGATGCCCCAAACGATGTCGCGCCTCGGGCGTTCAACGACCCGGACGCGTCGCCGCCGTATCCGCGGAGCCCGCTAAAGCCCGACGGCGAGGCGCTCGGTATCGAGTTCTGAGTGCGCCTGTTCCGCTAGCCGAACGAGAGGGTCAGGAGACGAACTTTAGCAGGTCGTCACGGTTGTGGGCGTGAAACCGCTCGCGCAGACAGTTTTCAAGCGCGTCGATATCGCCCCGCTTCGCACAGATCGGTGCGACGGTGTCGGACCACTGCTGCCACGGCGGAAACAGCCCAAGACGGTCACAGATCGCGT
>CAYRWH010000261.1:0-2172 GCA_964427935.1 uncultured Halobellus sp.
GGGACTGACGGCGGAGCACGGTTCGAGTTCACTGATGTCGATCTTGATCAGTGACCCGTTTGCGCTCTGCATCTTGCAACGCGAACAGCACATCATCCCGAACTGGGAGGATTCTCTTCGGTCAACTCGCAAGCACGTTCTTGCGGCTGATTCACCGCAGACTGATTGGAATGAATAGAGTGTTCTGCTGAACTAACCCTCTATATCCAGCACGACGCGACAAACCTATCACCGGGTGAGGATTTCAACAGAGGCTTTAATCTCCACTCAACGGTCACCCGTACCGGCGACAGGTTTCTCCGCCAGTATGCCCTTCGATCGGATATGACCGAGTGGACCGCCGCGAATATGCCGCGGCTCGACGAGAAGACGGTCGTCGTCACGGGCGCGAACAGTGGACTCGGATTCGAGGGCACCCGCGAGTTCGCCCGACAGGGTGCGACCGTCGTGATGGCATGCCGGAGCGTCGAGCGTGGGCAAACTGCGGCTGCGGACCTCCGCGAAACTACCGCTGTCGACCTCGCGCTCGATGTCCGGGAGTGTGACCTCGCCTCGCTCGCTTCTGTCCACGAGTTCGCCGACGGACTCGCGGACGACTACGACGCGATCGATATCCTCTGTAACAACGCCGGCGTGATGGCGGTTCCCCGGAGTGAGACCGAGGACGGATTCGAGACGCAGTTTGGCGTCAACCACCTCGGCCACTTCGCGCTCACGGGTCGGCTGTATCCGCTCTTGACCGCGGCAGACGGGATCGACGGTCAGGCGAGGGTGGTAACCCAGTCCTCGGGCGCACACGAGACCGGCAAAATGGACTTTTCGGACCTCAACTGGGAGGAGTCGTACGGGAAGTGGCAGGCTTACGGGCGGAGCAAGCTCGCCAATCTCCTGTTCGCCTACGAACTTCAGCGGCGGGTCGAGGCGGACGGCGACCCGGCGCTTCGCAGCGTCGCCTGCCATCCGGGGTACGCCGCGACCAACCTACAGATCCGGACCGGCGAGGCGAGCGGCAACCCGCTTATGAAAGCCGGAATGCGCCTCGCTAATGCGGTGCTTGGTCAGGATCCGGCAACCGGCGCAGAGCCGATGTTGTACGCCGCAACCGGCGATGTTTCTGGCGGCGCGTACGTCGAACCCGGCGGTCTCATGAACATGCGGGGGCATCCGACCGTCGGCCGGTCGAACGACGCCTCCTACGACCGCGCGGACGCCCGTCGGCTCTGGACGTACTCGACCGACGCGACTGGTGTCAAATTCCCCTTCGATGAGTAGCCGTCCTCCCTCGGCTCGCAGGTCGTTTCAGTGGAGCGTCCCCTCACGGACGTGGTCGTCGTACGCAAAGAGCGCGTAACCAACGTCGACAGGGGTGTAGCCGGTTGCTGCGGCAATCTCGCGGATCGGCCCGATCATCGTGACGTAGTCATCGGCGTCGAAACTCTCCTTGCGCTCGTCGAGGTATCCGAGTCGCTCCAGTGAAGCCCACACCCGGGTGTCGACGACGGCGTGGCGGTCCCCATCGAGCGCAGCCAACACGCAGGAGGCGGTTGGAGCCTTGAAGCCGCGGAGTCCGCCAAGTAGGTGGATCTTCGAAAAATCACCTTCGACCTCGCGGACGTTCTCCGTAACCTCTCGACACCGTTCGGCCGGGTTGTTTCGGACGTGATACGCGCTTCGCGTCGACGACTCGTAGGCAATCTCGTACAACTGGTCGCGCGTCAGCCATCCCTGATCCCGGTAGTGCTCGCCAAACGCCGCCAGTCGCTCGGGCAGCACCCCCTGCGTCTCGGCATACCGATCGAGATTCTCGGCGACGAACGCGTCAAGATCGGCGGGTATCTCTTCTGGAAGCGCCATGTGCGGTCCATCGAGCGGGACCAGCAAAACGGCACCGACGCAGTCTCGACTACAGTGCTGCTGCTCGTGGTCGTAATAATACGCAGGACACGTTTCTGGGACTGTACAAGCGGTCTCGGAGTCGCTGTTACAGCCGAGTGAGGTTCGTCGCGCGCGGACCCTTGTCCGCCTCCTCGATCTCGAACTCTACTTCTTGGCCTTCCTCGAGGTCCGGGCCGCCGACGTCTTCCATGTGGAAGAACACGTCCTCGTCAGCGTCGTCAGTCTCGATGAATCCGTAGCCGCCGGTGTCGTTGAAGAAGTCGACCTTGCCTGTCG
>CAYRWH010000262.1:0-2170 GCA_964427935.1 uncultured Halobellus sp.
TCATACCCTTTTAAATACGATCTCGTCGCCGGCGATCTGATATACCCACTCCCGGAACCGCTCACTGAGCACTCGTCACCTATCGGTCGTCTCAGACAGTAACATATACAAATAATAGGGTTTCAACAGAGCCACCTGCTGTTTTATAAATCTCCCTTGGCCGCACGCTCGCGCACCCGATCCGCACGCTCGTGGATTGCTTCCCACTCCTCTTCGTCTTTTTTATCAACGTGTGAGTACATCAGTCCCATTCGACCGGTCCCTCGCAGCGTCTCCTCGTGTTCTTTCAAGAAGTCCCAGTAGAGTGCGTTGAACGGGCAGGCTCCCTCGCCGGTCGTCCGGGAGACCGCGTACGGACACGACGCACAGTGGTCGCTCATCCGGTTTACGTAGTTCCCGGAGGAAGCGTACGGCTTCGAAGAGAGTACGTCCGTCCCGAACGATCCCATTGCGACGACGTTCGGCGTCGTCACCCAGTGGTAGGCGTCGACGAACCCGAGGTGGAACCACTCGTTGAGCTCAGCGGGATCAGCCCCGTATATCAGTGCGAAGTTCGACAACACCATCAGCCGCTCGATGTGATGGGCGTAGCCGAGTTCGCGGACGTGTCCCACGGCCTCCGAGAGACAGGTCATGTCGGTCTCGCCGTCCCAGTAGGCAGGCGGCAGCTCCCGGTGCTGGTCCAGTTGGTTCGCGTCCGCCAGTCCGGGCATCGCCTCGCGGTACACGTGTCGCATGAACTCTCGCCAGCCGATCACCTGCCGGACGTACCCCTCTGCCGCGTTGAGTGGAACTGGCGGGTGCTGTTCGCTGCCGGAATCGGTAGCGTGCTCAGCCCCGCTATCGTTTTTTCCGTCAAACGCGTCCAGTGTCGTCGCCCCGCCTGACTCCGGATCGTATGCGCCGGGTTCGACGCCACGCTCCTCGTAGGCGGCTTCGACCGCTTGGACTGGTTCACGGGGGTCGAGCAGCCCGAGGTTGATCGCGGGCGACAGCAGCGAGTGTGAGAGAAACGGCTCGTCCCCGACCATCGCGTCCTCGTACCGGCCAAACGCCGGGAGTCCACGGGCGACGAAGGCGTCCAGCGCCGCGAGCGCCTCTTCACGGGTCACCGGCCATGCGAACGCATCGAGCGACTCAGCCCCCCACGTATCGAATCGCTCGACGACCCAGTCGTGGGTTTTGCGGGTGAGCGCGTCCGGCTCGAACCGCGGCGGATCAGGCGGAGACCATCCGTCCGGCGGCGTCTCCTGATTTAATTCGTCGTAGTTCCACTCGCCGCCAACCGGCTCGTCGCCGTCCATCAGGACCCCGGTTTCGCGGCGAACGTGCCGGTACCACCCCTCTTGACGGTACGTTCGGTCCGAGGAGCCCTCGTCGCTGCCCGCTCCCTCTGGCTCCCCCGTCCAGTCGCGCCAGTCCGACGGCGTCGTCCAGAACAGTTCGTTCTCACGGAGTGAGAGTGTCCCGCCACGGTCCGCGACGAGTTTCTGTAGCCGGTCGCTGGCGCCGTGGCTCGCGGGGCGCATGAGTTCGATGGTGGGATCGGCTTCCGGATGCTCCGCAAGGAACTCCTCGATCCCCTCCCCGAACGAGTCGGCTCGGAGGTACGTCACGTCGTACCCGCGCTCGCGGAGGTCGTCCCGAGCGTGACGCATCGCGGAGAAGACGAGCGTCAGCTTGTGCGTGTGATACGGGCGACGGTCGGCGAACCCGGTCGCCTCGATCATGAGGACATCGTCCGCGTCCTCAAGGGCGTCAAGGTCTGGGTGTAGCTGGTCGCCGAGCAGCCACAGCGTTGTCGTGTCGCTCACGTCGGATCAAAGGGCGGGAAGCAGTATAGGTCCGGCGGCGCAACCGGGATGGACCGATGCCAAGCACTCTCGATCCGGCGACCGCGTACCCGCGCCTTTTTATCCGGACCACGAGAGGGTCGTGCCATGGACGATCTGCTCACGAACTGGCTTCTCGGACTCGTTGCTGCCCTCCTCGCCGTGTTGGTACTCGACACGACGGGCCAAGAGTTCCTCAGCCCGCTCGATCCGGTCGCGAACGTGCTCGCGCTCGTCACCTTCCTCTCGTTCGTGCTGCTCACCGGTGCGTTCCTCGTGTACACGGCGTCGTTCCGCAACGAGTGAGGCGTATGGTAGCCTGACATCCTCCCACGGCT
>CAYRWH010000263.1:0-2163 GCA_964427935.1 uncultured Halobellus sp.
ACACACCGTGTGATGGACGAACGCGTACGCGAACACGCCGAACTGCTGGTCGATTGGAGCGCACGAGTCGAGGCGGGCGACGACGTGGTCGTCTCGGTCGCAGAAGACGCCCACGAGCTTGGCGTCGCCGTCGCTGAGGCGCTCGGTGAGCGGGGCGCAAACGTCACGACGCTGTACGGGTCCGACGAGATCGGCCGCGCCTATTTAAAAGGCGTCGAGTCGGCCGCCGACGGCGATGTCGAGGCCGCCGACTTCGACGACGACCCCGCCGTCGATCGCGCGCTCTTCGAGGCCGCCGACGCCTATCTCCGGATCGGGGGCGGGCGTAACACCACCGCCTCCGCTGACGTGAACCGCGAGACCCGCCAAGCCTACGCCACGGCCCGGAAGGGGGTCCGCGAGGCTCGGATGGACACCGATTGGGTGTCGACGGTCCATCCCACGCGCAGCCTCGCACAACAGGCCGGGATGGCCTACGAGGAGTATCAGGAGTTCGTGTACGACGCCGTCCTCCGCGACTGGGAGGCGCTGGCGGACGAGATGGCGAACATGAAAGACGTGCTCGACGCCGGCGAGGAGGTTCGGATCGTCACCGAGCGCGACGACGCGCCCGACACCGATATCACGATGTCGATCGCGGGTCGAACCGCCGTCAACTCGGCCGCCTCCGTCGCGTACGACTCGCATAACCTCCCCTCGGGCGAGGTGTTCACCGCGCCGTACGACACCACAGGCGAGGCGTTTTTTGACGTGCCGATGACGATCGACGCGACCCGAGTGCGAAACGTCCACCTCACCTTCGAGGACGGTGAAGTCGTCGACTTCTCGGCGGAGACAGGTGAGGACGCGCTCGCAGGTATCCTCGACACTGACGCGGGCGCACGTCGACTCGGTGAACTCGGAATCGGCATGAACCGTGGCATCGATCGCTTCACCGACTCGATCCTCTTCGACGAGAAGATGGGCGACACCGTCCACATGGCGGTCGGCCGCGCCTACGACGCCTGCCTCCCCGAGGGCGAGTCCGGGAACGACAGCGCCGTCCACGTCGACATGATAAGCGACGTGAGCGGGGACTCGTTCATGGCCGTCGACGGCGAGGTCGTCCAGCGAAACGGCACGTTCCGGTGGGAAGACGGCTTCGAGGCGTAACGAAACGGCCGACGGCTCTTATAAACACTCGCCGGGGCGCTCGATGGTACTTATAAGAGTAGACGGAATCGCCCGACAGCTCTTATAAATTAACCCGCGGCCGATCGGTCGCGAGCCGCCACAGCGCCGGCGAGAGCGCGATCGCCGTCAACAGCCCGTGGACGGCACCGTCCGCGGCGAGAACGAGTCCCCAGACGACGATGGCGGCCAGCGCGACGATCGCACCGATCCATCCGAACACGCGCCGGTCGTACAACGCGATGCCGCTGGCGACCGCAAGACAGCCGAACCCGCCGTACACGGCAGCCGTCACGATGCCATGAGGGACAGCAGTGTCGACGACGACCGGCCCTGTCAGCAATGCGGCCGCGGCAACGACGAGCGCGAACGCGCCGGAGATGACACAGACGACCGCGTACACCACTCGTTCGGACGCGGACAACTCACTCTCGTCGGACGGGCGTCGGTGGCGGAGCGAGGTCGGTATCGCGTGGAGGGGCATACGAGTGGTTCACAGCGCGATCAACAAAAACCCGACCCGGGGTACGGAGCAACCGCGGCCCGACCGCACTACCTTGGTCTACCGCAGCGCGTCGAGGTCGAACTCGAAGGCGGCCACCGGCACCTCCAGATCGTGCTCGACGAGCACCGCGGGGTGGACCTCGCCGACGACGCCGACTGAGTCGCCGTCGATCACGACCTCGGCGACCCGTCCATCGATGAACGACGGGTGGTCCGTGGGTGGCGTCGAGAGGTCGGCACGGAAGTCGTCACACACTGCCTGGAGGCGACCTTTCGCGGCTTCATACGAGGCGTCACGCCGGGCGACCGCACCGGCGACGTGCCGGGACTCCGCGACGCTCGTGTTCGCCGTCTCGTCACGCTCGGCGACGAAGCCGATCTCCGAGACGTCCTGCGGATACGCGTTGTGGGTGTTACCCTCTAACAGCATCAGCAGCGACGGGAGCGCCCACGTCCGCAACTGGGTGTACTCCTCGCTGTACGGCTCCG
>CAYRWH010000264.1:0-2160 GCA_964427935.1 uncultured Halobellus sp.
TCGATCTCCTCTTTGAGCTCTTCGATGGACTTGCCGGAGCCGAGCTCCATGTCCTCTTTGAGCTCCTCAACCTCGTCGAACAGTTCGTTGGCCTTCGCGTTGAGCTCGTTACGGCTGTCCTTGTGTTCCTGGACCTGCTCGTTGAGCTCGTCGCGTTTCTCGCGGTGTTCCTGGGCCTCGTCGACCTTCTCGCGGGTCTTCGCGTTGAGGTCGTCGCGCTTGGAGGCGCGCTCGGAGGCCATCTGGTTCAGCTCGTTTCGTCGGTCGCGCAGCTGCCCGGCGCGTTTGATGAGCTGCCCTTTCGACCCATTATCGAGGTCGTCCTCGGAAAGGTCTACGTTGTCCGCGTCGTTCATCGGCTCGATGTCGTACTGTTCGAGAACTTCGTCTTTCGTTACCATTTTTTATCTCTCCATCACCGCTCCGGATATGGCGGCCGCTTGCCGTCGCGTGTGGGGCCGTGTATAAGAACTCCCGTTCATTTCAGCGTGCGATCCTACCAGCGCCGGAGGCGTTCTGGTAGCTAGATGTACTGTGGACCGACATATAAATACTTCGGTGATTCGGTTGTAACCCGGTAGCACGGGCCGTATACTCCCCGATCCGTGTTGGAGAGTCACACACGATACCGCGTGTATTTTTCTTCGAACTGTCGGTTCATGCCACCGCCCACATCCAGCCCGCTCTACTCGGCGTCGTCACTCCGGTTCGCTCTACTCGGTGTCGGCGCTCCGGTTCGCTGACTCAACGACCTCGTACGACAGTACAGTCCCGTCGTCGAGCCGTTCGACCCCGTCGAGTTCGAGACGCGGGAACATGTCGACGAACCCCTCCCCGTCGGCCAGCGTCGGCGCGTCGCGACCACCGATCACCATCGAGCCCACGTAGACGTGTAGCTCGTCGACGAGCCCCGCCGCAAAACAGGAGTAGATGATTTCGCCACCTCCCTCGACCATCAGCCGCTCGATGTCGTGGTCACCGAGCGCCCCGACTCCCGCGTCGATGTCGACGCGCTCATCGCCGGCGACGATCACCTCCGCGCCGGCCGCGCGCAGTTCTTTCCGGCGGTCCGGCGGAGTCGCCTCGGAGACGAGCAGGTACGTCGTCGCCGCGTCGTCGAGGATCCGCGCGTCCGTCGGCGTTCGGCCGGTCGAGTCGACAACGACGCGCGCTGGGTGGCCGGGACGACCGTTTCGAAGCCGCTGGACCCGCCGGTCCTCCTCGTCGAGCGTCAGGTGTGGATCGTCGGCCAGAACGGTTCCCACGCCGACGAGCACCCCATCCGCCGCGGCTCTAATGCGGTCGACACGGTCGAAGTCCTTGGGACCGGAGATCCGAAGCTGTTCGCGGCGGCGGGTCGCGAGCTTCCCGTCGACGCTCTGGGCGGCGTTGACGACGACGTACATGTGTGGGAGGTTGCTCGGACGGTGGATGGACGTTTCGGTCACGCAGCCGTGTCGCGTCGCCGACCACACGTTGCCGTCGACACCGTTTTTCCGACGCTCCCGAGAGGGAACCCATGACCGGACCCACCGCTCACCACGTCGGCATCACCGTCTCAGACCTCGACCGCGCCGTCGATTTTTATACCGATACGTTCGGCCTCGACGTCGTCGCAGAGTTCTCTGTCGGCGGCGAGGCGTTTGCGGAGGCAGTCGGCGTCGCCGGCGCGTCGGCCGCGTTCGCACACCTCGATGCGGGCGACACGGTCGTCGAACTCGTCGAATACGAGCCGGAAGGAGCGGGGACGACGACGGCGACTCTGAACCAGCCGGGAGCAACCCACCTTGGGCTCTCCGTCGACGACGTGGACACCTTTTATTCTGACCTCGCAACCGAGGTTGAGACGGTGAGCCCGCCGCGGACGACGGAAAGCGGGACGACGGTGCTGTTCGTCAGGGACCCGGAGGGGAACCTGATCGAAGTGCTTGACGCCTGAAACCGGGGCGGAGTCGTTCGCGGCTACTGTTGGTTCACTTCCCGTACAACGAGCAGGGACAGCGGAACACTCGCAACGACAAGCCCGTACACGCCGCCGATCAGGGGCTCAAGCCCGAGATCCGGTGCGAGCAGGTAGCCGGCGGCAAAACCGACCGGGTCGAGAACGAGAGCACCGATGATGATCTGTCGTTCGAACGACTGTGCCTCGAACCAGCGGGG
>CAYRWH010000265.1:0-2150 GCA_964427935.1 uncultured Halobellus sp.
TCACGTGCGGCAACGTCGTGGGTGAACACTGGGAGGAATTCAAGGAGCGAGCCCGTGAGGGCGACGAGGACCCCGGAGCGGTCCTCGACGAGCTCGGCGTCGAGCGACACTGCTGTCGCCGGATGATGGTGAGCCATCAAGACCTCGTCGACGTCGTCTCACCGTACCAGTAAACATGTCAGGACAGAGATACAATCGATACGAGAAAGCACGGATTCTCGGCGCGCGAGCGCTACAGGTGTCGTACGGAGCTCCCGTGCTGATCGACACGAACCAGACGGAGCCAATCCTCGTCGCTGCGGAGGAGTACGATGCGGGTGCGCTCCCCTTCACCGTCCGGAGGGAATCCAACTAATGACACGAATTACTAGCGTTTCGTTGCGGCGCGTGCTCGACTCGCGCGGCAACCCGACCGTCGAGGCGGACGTGCTGACTGAGTCCGGCGGGTTCGGTCGCGGAGCCGCACCGAGTGGCGCGTCGACCGGCGAGTTCGAAGCGATCGAACTGCCCGCAAACGAGTCTATCGCGAAGGCACGGGAACACGCGGTTCCGCGCCTCGAAGGGCTGTACGCGGGCGACCAGCGCGCCGTGGACAACGCCTTGCGCGCCGCCGACGGTACAGACGACTTTTCGGCGATCGGCGCAAACAGCGCGGTCGCGATCTCGATGGCGGCCGCGAAGGCCGCCGCCGACGTACTTGGTGCGCCCCTGTACCAGCACCTTGGCGGCGCGTTCCGCGGCGACAACTTCCCGATCCCGCTCGGCAACGTCGTCGGCGGTGGGGAGCACGCTAAGGAGGCGACGGATATTCAGGAGTTCCTCGCGGCACCTGTCGGCGCACCGAGCGTCTCGGAGGCCGTCTTCGCGAACGCCGCGGTCCACGCGGCGGTCGCAGACGTGCTCGATGAGCGCGGCGTTCCGGCGGCAAAAGGCGACGAGGGCGCGTGGGCACCCCCGATTTCTGACGCCGAGGCGTTCGAAGTCGTCGAAGAGGCGGTCGAAACCGTCGAAGACGAAGTCGGCTTCGAGATCCGCTTCGGGCTCGATATGGCTGCGGCCGAGCTGTACGACGAAGCTGAGGACGTGTACGTCTACGGTGACGGGACGAAGACAACTGACGAACAGGTCGAGTACGTCGCCGGGCTCGTCGACGAGTACGACCTTGCGTACGTCGAGGACCCGCTCGACGAGAACGACTACGAGGCGTTCGCGGAGCTGACCGACCGAGTCGGCGACCGAACGCTGATCTGTGGCGACGATCTGTTCGTCACCAACGTCGAGCGGCTCCAGGAGGGGATCGATGTCGGCGCGGCAAACAGTATCCTGATCAAACCGAACCAGATCGGGACGCTGTCGGACGCGTTCGACGCGGTCGAACTCGCACACCGAAACGACATGGAGTGTGCCATCTCGCATCGTTCGGGCGAGACCGAGGACACGACCATCGCACACCTCGCCGTTGCGACCGATGCCGCGTACATCAAGACGGGCACGGTCGGTGGCGAGCGAACGGCCAAACTGAACGAACTGGTCCGCATCGCGGACGACGCGGTATGACGGACCCCAATCACGCATGACGGAAGACAACGACGCGGTCGAACTCGACGACGCGGAGACCGAAACGGTCGACGCAGCGATCGAGGAAGAGGCCGACACGACCGAGGAATCGACCGCCGACGCGGCTGCCGAGGAGGCGTCCGCCGACGCCGAACCCGAAGCGTCCGCCGACGCCGAACCCGAAGCGTCCGCCGACGCCGCTGACGCTGACGAGGAGGACGACGTCTCCCCGTTCGACGACGACGTCATGCCCGACGACGACGTCGACCTGCTGATCCCCGTCGAGGACTACCTGAGCGCGGGTGTCCACATCGGGACCCAACAGAAGACGAAGGACATGGAGCGGTTCATCCACCGTGTTCGCGACGACGGCCTGTACGTGCTTGACGTGAGCACAACGGACGGGCGGATCCGCACGGCAGCGGACTTCCTCGCGAACTACGACCCAGAGCAGATCCTCGTTACGTCCTCGCGGCAGTACGGTCGATTCCCAGCCGAAAAATTCGCCGACGCGGTCGGAGCACGCGCTCGCACCGGCCGGTTCATCCCCGGGACGCTGACGAATCCCGACTACGCCGGCTACATCGAGCCGG
>CAYRWH010000266.1:0-2123 GCA_964427935.1 uncultured Halobellus sp.
GCGAGCAGGCCCGTCGGCTCGTAGACGAGCATGTTCGGGTGCATCTCGATGGCGATATCGACGCCGTGGGCGTCCGCGTGTTCGGCGAGATCCGACCAGTAGGGGATCGCGACCTCGTCCCACTGGTACTCGTGGGCCGCTGCGTGCTCGTTTGGCCACGGGGCCGTGATCCAGTTTGGCGTCGAGTCGCCCGGTGCGCCCGCGGGCAACCCGGAGAAACAGGTGACCGTATCGACGCCGAGTTGATCGGCTAACTCGATCGCCTCCCGGAGCTCGCGGTCAGCGCCGTCAGCTCGCTCCTCGTCCGGATGAAGCGGATTGTTGTGGGTCGCAAGCGCCGAAATACGGAGGTCGTGCTCGTCGAGCAGCTCGTCGAGCTCTGCCTGTGCGCGGTCGTCGTCGAGGTACTCCTGTCGGTCGATATGTCCCTGCCCCGGCCAACCACCGACGCCGAGTTCGACCGCGTCGACGCCGATATCCGAGAGGTACGCGAACGCTTGATCGATCGACTGGTCGCCAAGTGGAACGGTGAGTACGCCGAGATCCATATCTGGGGATCGGATAACCGGGCGAATAAGTGTTCAGGAAATCCCTTCGGCAGGAGTTCAGTACGAAACGCGGTTTATTTTGAACGATCGGCCCGGCGGTACTCCTCCGGAACCACACATGGCAGGATTTTTATGAAATGTTGACGAACGTTGTTCGCATGCGATTTGGGGAGGCACTCAAGGAGGCAGTTAAGTATCACGCAGTAGCTATTATCCCGACACTGATAGGAGTCGGCATCGCGTTCGGGTCGCTGTGGATCGGGGTGATCGAGCCGTTCCTCGGAGCGATCGCCGGCGAACTCGGCGAGCCAACGGTCGCACTCGAACGCGCAGCCGAAGCGGAGTACAGCTTTGCCATCGCGGTGATCGGCGTTGTCGTCGGTCTCTTGATCCGCCGCATCGGTCGGACCGCGCTGCTGTTCAGAACTCACGGCAACGCCGTCGTTGAGGAGGTCGACCGCGAGGTCATCCCTGATGAATTCACGAAAGAGGACACCTCCGGAACCGCCGCAAGCGACGGATCCGCTGAAACTCACAGTGAAGCAAGGACGGTAGCCGACGCGGCCACCGGAGACGACACGGCCACCGGAGACGACACGGCCACCGGAGACGACGCAGCCACCGGAGACGACGCGGCCACCGGAGACGACACGGCCACCGGAGACGACGCGACCGATGCCGACGACAAGTCGGACCCCGTCGACGAATCAGAAGCTGTCAACGAGGGTGTCGATACCCCGACTACGCCGGCGACTACCGACGACGAGAGCCACGACGCGCCGTCCAACGAAGAGAATGAGGAACTCGAAGACGACAAAAGTGGAACGTCAGAGGACGACGAAGGTGACACAGTAGATGACGGCGAAGAAACCGGACGGAGGGATCGATAGCGGTAACCACAACGGTACCAGCGCGGAAGTCCACCCCGTTAGGGTGGGTAGCTGACTGGAGCGAACCACATGAGGTTTTAACGGGTGGAGCGTGTAACAGGAGTATGGGAATCCTCTCGCGCGCCTCCTACGTCATCCGCTCGAAGATGAACGCCCTCCTCAACCGGGCGGAGGACCCAACGGAGACGCTCGACTACTCGTACGAACAGATGCGCGACGAACTTCAGGACGTCAAACAGGGTATCGCGGACCTGACGACTCAAAAGAAGCGCCTAGAGATTCAAAAGCGCAAGCTCGAAGAGAACGTTGAAAAGCACAATCGGCAGGCCCGTGAGGCGGTCCAGCAGGACCGCGACGACCTCGCGCGCAAGGCCCTCGAAAAAAAGAAGTCAAAGATGAGCCAGATCGAGGAGCTCGAAGGGCAGATAGCCGAACTCAACAACACACAAGACCAGCTCGTCGACAAAAAGAACGAACTCCAAAACCGGATCGAGGAGTTCCGGACGAAAAAGGAGACGATGAAGGCCCGCTACGAGGCGGCCGAGGCCTCCTCACGCGTCTCGGAGGCCATGACGGGCGTCGGCGACGAGATGGAGGACGTGGGCCGTTCCATCGAGCGGGCCGAGGAGCGGACCGAGGAGATGGAGGCACGCGCGGAGGCGATGGACGAGCTTCAGGACTCGGG
>CAYRWH010000267.1:0-2118 GCA_964427935.1 uncultured Halobellus sp.
GTCGCGTATCGCGTTGCCGGCGCGGACCGGAGAGCAACCCAGCGAGCCGTCGAGGGCATCGCCGTGACGCGTGATCTCGAAGGGGTTCTCGACGCGCCCGGACAGCGCGGCTGTCTGGGGGAGTTCGTCGCGGACTTCCGGGTTGCCGGCGGACTGGACGGCGGGGATGCGGCCTACGAGACGGCGGCCGAGCGGTATCTCGCCGACGGTGACGCAGTCGAGTCGCCGCAGGCGCTGGGGACGACCCCGCTGTTCGGCGCGGCTGCCGCGACGATCAAGCAGGTGGCTCGCGGGCAGGCGAACGGCGAGATAGCGATCAAATGGGAAGATCTCCACGGACCAGACCCCGCACATCCCGGGGAATTCCTCGCACACCGAGCCCGGTTCAAGCGTCAGCGGTTCGCGGAACTCGTCGAAAAAGCGGTCGACGACGGTCACCTCGCCGCGCCGCGTGGAACGACCGAGTACGGCAACGAGACACACCGGTGTCCGAACTGTGGCGCGAACGACGTCAACTGGGCCGGCAGCGACGTGCTCTGTATGCGGTGTTCGACGCCGACGGAACGGGTGTAGCGGTCGAGTCGGGTGTCCGGTGGGACGGAGCGACCCTCGGAGCCGAAAGCTCCTTCGGCGCGTGTGGAGTATCCGATGGCATGTTCGGAACGAGCGGGGTCCGCGGCCCAGTCGGCGAGACGGTGACGGCGACGCTCGCGCTCGATATCGGGCGCGCGCTCGCCACCGACGGCGCTGAAACCGTCGTCGTCGGTCGGGACGCCCGCGATAGCGGTCGGATGCTCTCACACGCACTTCTCGCGGGGATCACCGAGTGTGGCGGCGATGTCGTCGATATCGGCGTCGAGCCGACCCCGACCGTCGCGCGGACGGTCGTTCGTGAGGACGCCGACGCCGGCGTCGTCGTCACAGCCTCGCACAACCCGGCCCCCGACAACGGGCTCAAGCTCTGGACGGCCAACGGCCAGGCGTTCGGCGAGGAGCGAAACGATCGGATCACGCAACTCGTCGAGGAGGAGGCGTTCACGTTCGCGTCCCACGAGGAGATCGGGGTGGTTCGACGCGTCGACAACGCACGAGCGGCACACGAGCGCGCGCTCGGGGAGTCCGTTCCGATACCGGACGACTGCTCCGTCGTCGTCGACCTCGGGAACGGGGTCGGTCGTGTCACGCCGGACGCGCTTCACGCCGCCGGCTGTGACGTGGAAACGCTCAACGCGCAGCGTGACGGCCGGTTTCCGGGGCGACCAAGCGAGCCGACCGCGGCAAACTGTCGTACCGCGTGTGATCTCGTTGGGGCAACCGACGCGGACCTCGGGATCGTTCACGACGGCGACGCCGACCGCATGATGGCGATCGACGAGCAGGGACGGTTCGTTCCCGGCGACGCGCTCCTTGCGCTGTTCGCCCGCCGGGAGGCCGGTCCGGGCGACCGGGTCGCGGTCCCGGTCGATACGAGTCTGCTTGTCGCCGACGCTCTCGACGCAGTTGGTGCCGAGGTGACGTACACACGGGTCGGTGACGCGTACGTGGCGGCGCGGACAGCAGAGCCCGGTGTCGTCTTCGGCGGCGAGCCCAGCGGCTCGTGGATCTGGCCCAGCCACACGCCGTGTCCGGACGGTCCGCTCGCTGCGTGTGTGCTCACGGCGCTCGTTGCCGAGGCGGGGTCGCTGGCGACGCTCGTCGACGATCTGCCGTCGTATCCGATCCGGCGGGAGTCGGTGCGGGTCGACGCGAAGACGGCGATCCTCGAACGGGTAACGGAGACGGCAAGAGCCCAGTTCGACGACGTCTCGGCGCTCGACGGAGTTCGCGTCGAGACGGAGGACGGGTGGTTCCTCGTCCGCGCCAGCGGGACAGAGCCGCTCGTCCGGCTGACCGCGGAGGCGCGCGAGGAGGCGGCCGCAGACAAGTTGTTCGACGCCGCGAGCGACCTCGTCGAGCGTGCTCGAAACGCGGTCTGAACCGGGCGAGCGGCCGACCACAGCGGCTAAACCGCGGCCGACCGTGGACCACGGATATGTACGGAGTTGTACTCGCCGCGGGGCGAGGCAGTCGAATGCGACCGTTGACGGATCGCCGCCCGAAACCGCTGCTCCCGGTCGG
>CAYRWH010000268.1:0-2100 GCA_964427935.1 uncultured Halobellus sp.
GGCAACAGGAGATCGAGGAGGGCGAGCGGATCATCGTCGGCGTCAACGAGTTCGAGGTCGACGAGGAACCGGAGATGGACTTAGAGGAGGTCGACCCCGAACAGGAACAGAACCAGCGCGAGCGCCTCGAGGAAGTGAAAGCCGACCGCGACGACGACGCCGTCGCCGACGCGCTCGCGTCGCTGCGGGGGGCCGCACGCGGATCCGAGAACGTGATGCCACACGTCGTCGACGCCGTGAAGACGTACGCGACGGTCCAAGAGATATCCGACGTGCTTCGCGAGGAGTTCGGGGAGTACAAGCCCGGACGGTGACACCGGAGTGAAAACGTCGACCCGTTCCGCCTACCGCAGCCGCACCGCGGTCCCGTACGCCAGTATCTCCGCGCCGCTGTCGGCGATAGAGGAGGTCGTGAACCGAACGTTGACGACCGCGTCGGCGTCGAGCGCCTCCGCCTCCTCGACCATCCGCGCCTGTGCCTCGTCACGGGCATCGGTCATCAGCTCCGTGTACCCTTTTAACTCGCCGCCCGCGAGGTTGCGGAGGCCCTGCGTGAAGTCGCGGCCCACGTTTCGCGCGCGGACCGTGTTTCCGCGGACGACGCCCAGCGTCTCGACGACTTCGCGACCGGCGACCTCGTCAGTGTTGGAGAGCTCCATGGGTGCGGATCGCGGAGGAAGTAGTTAAAAACCCTCATGGATACGGCCGGTTCCGGATGTCTCATCGCTCGGGATCCGTCGGTAGCGGCCTAGTCGCTACGGACGAACGTGACCGGGCAGGGCGCGTTCAACATCACTTCCTGTGCGGTCGATCCGAAGACGGCCTTCCCGGCCGGCGACCGCTTGCGGCCGCCGACGATCACCAGATCGAAGTCAAGCGCCTTCGCGAAGTTGACGATCCGCTCGCCCTTGGTATCGCCGTTCTCGACCCGGCCATACGGATTAGAATCGAGCCCTGCCGCGTCGAGAGCGTCCTCAAGCTGGCGGACCGTCACCTTTCGTTTCGCGATCTCATCGGGCGTCACCTCGTCGTCGTCATCGAATTCGAGGCTCTGCTTCGCCGCCTCGTACTCGTCCGACTCGAAGACGTACGCGATCGCTACGTCGGCTCCCGACGAGCCCGCGATGTCGCTTGCCGTCTCCGCGAAGGCGTCGAGCCGGTCCGTGTCGCCGTTGCCGACGGCAACCAGTATCGTGTCCATGCTCATATCACCCCATAAGTGTGGGGGACAGATAAGACTCTCGAATAATTACTCAAATCCGAATTATTATTTATGCGTGGGTCCCCACACGCATTCGCGGGGGGCTTCCCCCGGAGTGGAACTGGTCACACGCCGGGTGCCGCTTATAAGTGAATGACGGTCGAACGGTCGCGTATGCGCTTCGATCACGTCGGGGTCGCCACCCGTGATGCCGTGACGCTCGCCGACCTGTTTGCCGACCTGTTTGACGCTTCTATCGCGCACAGAGAGGAGTTCGATGGTATGCGCGTCGTGTTCCTCGAACTCGACGATGGCAGCTATTTCGAGCTGTTGGAGCCGATTGAGGGTGGCACAATCGCGGACTACCTTGATCGCGACGGGCCGGGGATCCACCACGTGGCGCTCACAACCGACGACATCTCGGGAGCGCTGAACCGGGCTCGCGACCTCGGCGTCGACCTCGTCGACGAGGAACCGCGTCCGGGCGCATGGGGCCATGAAGTGGCGTTTCTCCACCCACGATCGACCGGCGGCGTCCTCGTCGAATTCGTGGAGCACTGATACGTAGGAGTCGTGTATCTGTTCCGGTTCGTTTATTTATAACTGATCATGACGGAGTTCGCTGTTGGAGGATCGTTGATCGCTTATAAATCGTTGCTGGCGCGGTGAACACCGCCGAAGCCCCAGCCGATCACTTATAAGTCGTTGCTGGCGCGGTGACCCCTTCGAGTCCCACCCAACCGCGACCGCGACCGCAACCGCGCCTCAGGCCTCCCCAGCCTCGACCGGCGGCGACCGCGAAACCGCACCGCAGTGCGGCCGCCGCCGGTCTCCCTCGCGCCGTCGTCGCCGGCGCTACGCGCCGGCTGCCAGAGGGACCTTCGGTCCCTCGCGGTTCG
>CAYRWH010000269.1:0-2049 GCA_964427935.1 uncultured Halobellus sp.
CATCGAGATGGGCTACGACAACGTCGAGGTGATGTTCCCGCTCGTCAACGACGCGACCGACGTGGAGGGGGTGAAACGCCACCTCCGGGAGGCCGGGATCGACCCCGAGGACCACACGTGGGGCGTGATGATCGAGACGCCCGCGAGCGCCCTGCTCGTCGACGAGCTCGCGGACGCCGGCATCGACTTCGCCTCCTTCGGCACCAACGACCTCACCCAGTACACGCTGGCGGTCGACAGGAACAACGGCCACGTCGCCGACCGGTTCGACGAGCTTCATCCCGCCGTGTTACGGCTGATCGGCGACACGATAGAGCGGTGTCGCGAACGCGGCGTCGACACGAGTATCTGCGGGCAGGCAGGCTCGAAACCGGAGATGGTGGAGTTCCTCGTCGAACAGGGAGTCTCGTCCATCTCCGCGAACATCGACGCCGTCCGCGACGTTCAACACGAGGTAAAACGCGTCGAACAGCGGCTCCTGCTTGACTCGGTACGCTAGGAGCGGCGGAAGCAGGTTGCTTACGTTTCTCCTTCCGGAACGGCGAAGCCCACGCCGCCGGCGATGATGGCGGCGGACGCGAGGATCGTCGCGCCGAGGACGACGTAGCTGTCGTCCGGGTTTAGGCGACCAATCCCCGCGGCGACATCAACGACGACGACGGTAACGAACAGGCTCAAAATGGCGAACGCGAGCATAACCACGCCTGCGAGCAGTGCACTGGCCAACGATCCGAACGCATCGAGTACTCCCATGCGTGACCGCAACCCTACGCCCCAGCTAAATAGCTTTTTCACCACGGCAGTTTTGCTCAACGGCTACGCCAGAGAGCGGAACGGGTAAAACGTCGGCATGACGAATGAGATCCGAATGCAGACCCCCGAGCCGCAGTCGTTCGACCGGGTGCTCTCCTCGATGTGTACGGAGCCGCACCCGGCGGCCCGCGACGCCGCCAAGCGCTTCCTCGCGACGAATCCCGGCGATCCGGGGACGTACGAAGCGGTCGCGGACCTCGAAGAGCGTGCCGTCGAACTGCTCGCGACGGTGGCAGAACACCCGTCGCCGACCGAGGCATCCGGATACGTCGCCGGCGGCGGGACCGAAGCAAATCTACAGGCGGTGCGGTCGGCACGGAACCGGCATCCGAGCGCGGACGTGAACGTTGTCGCGCCGGAGAGCGTCCACTTCTCTGTTTATAAAGCCGCCGAGGTGCTCGATGTCGACCTCCGGACCGTCCCGGTCGACGGCGAGTATCGAGCGGCTGTCGACGCGGTCGCAGCCGCTGTCGACGAGGCGACGGCGCTCGTGGTCGGCGTCGCGGGCACGACGGAGTACGGCCGCGTGGATCCGATTCCCGAGTTGGGGCGGATCGCCCACGATGCGGGCGCGCTCCTCCACGTCGATGCGGCGTGGGGTGGGTTTCTCCTCCCGTTCACCGACCACGACTGGTCGTTTGCGGACGCGCCGGTTGACACGCTGACGATCGACCCCCACAAGTGCGGGCGGGGGGTCGTTCCGGGAGGTGGCCTACTCGCTCGCGACCCGGCAGCGATGGACGCGCTCGCGGTCGAAACCCCGTATCTGGAGAGCCGATCGCAGGCGACGCTGAACGGCACCCGGAGCGGCGCGGGCGTCGCCGGCGCGGTCGCCGCCATCGAGGCGCTCTGGCCGGACGGCTATCGTGAGGCCGCCGAGCGGGCGGCCGCGGACGCCGACTGGCTCGCGAGCGAACTCGCCGACCGCGGACTCAACGTGGTCGAGCCGGAGCTACCGGTCGTCGCGTTCGACCTCCCGGATGCGACGTTTAAAAGCCTCAGGGAGGCCGGCTGGCGGCTCTCCCGGACCGGCGCGGGCGAGGCACGCGTCGTTCACATGCCACACGTGACTCGGGAGAGTCTGCGGGCCTTTTTGACCGATCTGGACCGGATCCGAACGTGAAGCGTGGTGGATCCGGATATACGAGTGAACTACACCGTTGTGGTCCATGGTGCGCGGTAGCGTTATATGCGGGAGGTAGTACGAGAGCGTCAATAAACGATGTCGGGAGTGGG
>CAYRWH010000270.1:0-2029 GCA_964427935.1 uncultured Halobellus sp.
GCATTCACGCAAACGGCGGAGACGGTCTCGTCGCCACCGACGACGCCGTCGACGCCACCGTCGACGCGCCCACCGTCACCGGCGTGACCGTCGAAGACGCCGACACGGCCGTCGGCTTCCACGACGCCGCCGCCGCACACGTTGAGGAGGTCACTGTGACCGACAGCACCACCGGTGTCGCCGTCCACGGCGGCGAAGACGCCCATCTGGAAGGCGTCCACGCCGAGGACACCCACACCGGTGTCGCTCTCGACGGTGTCACCGACGCGGCGACGACTGATCTCAGCGTCATGGGCGCGACCGACGGGGTCGTCGCTGACGACGCCGGCACTGTCAATGCGACTGACGTTCACGTCGACGGTACCGAGGCGGGCGTCCTTGCCGCGGGTGAAACACACCTGACGCTCACCGACGCAACGGTCATGAACGCGACCGACGCGGCCGTTCAGACGGTCGGCGCTCACGCCGGCGTCCACGTGAGCGACTTCCACGCCGAGGCTGTCGGAATCGGCGTCCACGCGGCCGACACCGCGCACGCAACCGTCACAGACAGCACCGTAGTCGATGCCGACCACGGCCTCAGACTCGACGGGGGGGCGACCGCTGACGCTACCCTCATCGAGGTGAGCGCCGACATCGGGGTCTACGCCGACGGTGCTGACGCGACCGCCACCGAGATCCACCACAACGACTTCGCTGGGTCCGAGCAGGTCGCGTGGGTCGACACCGAAGACGAACTCGACCTGCGGCTCAACTACGTGGGCGACCGTGCGGGCGGTGAGACGATCGTCGAAGGCACGACGACCTACGATCCGTTCCTCACGAGCGCGCCCGAAGCGGTCGACTTCGAGCGGACGGACATCGGTACCGACCTCCACCTAGAGGCGGGCGACACCTACACGGTCGGTGTCCCCGGTCCGACTACGCAGAGCGTGGAAGAGGCGTTCGGCGCGTTCGACGGCGCCATCTACGCCTTCGAGGACGGGGAGTGGGAACTCGTCACCGACGGCGACCTCGACGCACTCGATGCGTTCGCAGTCGTGCCCGAGGAGGATGTCCGCGTGACGATGACGTTCGAGGCCGAAGACGGGATTCCGCCCGGACCAGGCGCAACCGACCTCGAGGAGGGGTGGAACTTCGTCGCGTCGCCAACCTACGACGGCGTCGAGACTGCCTTCGGGCAGAGCACGGCCGACATCGGGCTGGCGATGGGGCTGCTAGAGCGGCCACACGGCCAGTTGGGTCCCGCAGGCGAACTCGACGGTCCCCACGTGTTCGGGTCGACTGAGGATCCGCACGTGAGCGCGTTCGAGGGGACGTTCGTGTTCGTCGAAGACGAGGGGCAACAGCCGGCGTTGCTCACCTCCGACGTAACAGTGGAAGCGCTGTACGACCAGTTGGGACTCGAATACGAGGGCCACGACGATGACGGGGACAGCGAGTACGACTCACTCGCCACCCCGCCTGCCATCGTGAACTGACACGGCCCTCTGGTTTCCCGTCCTCACGTTTTCTGTGAGGCGTTTCGAGTCAGATCGGTATCCGCACACGCTTTTGTTTGCGCCGGATCGTGTATGGAGCATGGATCCGATCAACGTCACCGCCGACGCGACGGAGTTCACCTGTAACGCGTATCTCGTCCCGGGAGACACGCCAACCCTCGTCGATGCCGGAACGATGCCCGGCGTCGACGATGTCATTTCCGGTGCGCTCGCTAACGCCGGAGTCGACGAACTCGACCGCGTCGTGTTGACCCACCAACACGGCGACCACGTCGGGGAGCTCGACACCGTACTCGACCGGTTCGAGCCGGACCTGTTCGCGTACGCCGACCACCCACGACTGGACGTTGCGCTCGCCGACGGCGACGAGATCCGAATCGGCGACGAGGCCTGTGAGGTCGTGTACACTCCCGGTCACGCCGACGATCACGTCGCGCTTGTCGGCGAGACGCGGCTGTACTCCGGCGACGTGGTCGTGTACAACGACGGCGCGTTCGACGACGGCTCGTTCGGCCGCACCGACATGG
>CAYRWH010000271.1:0-1989 GCA_964427935.1 uncultured Halobellus sp.
GCGATCGACGCGCTCGTGAACAACGCCGGATACGGGCAGTTCGGACCGATAGAGGACGTGACGACGGAACGCGTTCACGACCAGTTCGACGTCAACGTTTACGGTCCTCACCGGCTGATACGCGCGGTTCTTCCAGCCATGCGGCGTGAGCGTGACGGGACGATACTCAACGTCTCCTCGGTCGCAGGGCGAGTCTCGTTCCCGGGCGGCGGGGTCTACAGCGGGTCGAAATTCGCGCTCGAAGCCATGTCCGACGCGCTCCGCAACGAGGTGCGCGAGTACGACATCAACGTCGTCGTCGTCGAACCCGGGCCAGTGAAGACGAATTTCTCGAACCGGGTGGCACGCGAGGCGGACCCGGACGAGACCGAGGGAATCGAACGGTCGGGGGCGTACGACGACTTCTACGCGCTGTTCGAGGACACGCAGGCGATCGGCGGCGACGGACCGGGATCGGTTGAGCCAACGCTCGTCGCGGAGGAGATACTCAACGCCGCGAGCGCGACGAAGCCACCTGCGCGGGTCCAACCCGGAACCGTTGCGCGAGTCGGCGTGCTCGCACGGCTCCTGCCGGACGCGATCCGTGACAGCGTGTTCGATCTGGTCCGGAAAGTCACCTCCTGAGCCGACCGGGACCAGGAGTTCTCCGAGAAACGGCTGGCCGGTCGGTCACTCGACAGCAACCGAGAACGGACTCTCGCCTTCTCGCCAGTCCCAGCCGGGAAGTCGCGTCTGGAACCCGGCGGCGAGCGCGGCGTCGAGGTCGTCGACCCCCGCGTTTCCTGTTCCGTCGGCCGTCGCGTCCTCGTCGACGTGAATGTCAGAAAAGTGAAAGGTCGCCTGTGCGAGCACCGAGAGCGGCTGCCCCCCGGCGATCGTCGCAGCGAGTGCTCTCCCGAGCGTCTCGTCGACGACGAACCCCGGGTAGTCGCCTGTGACATCGAGTTCGCGGAGGAGCGCGGCGTAGCCGGCCACGTTGACGGCGACCTCGCCGTCCGCGAAAACCGCGTCGACCTCGCGGCGATACGTCTCGGCGTCGACCGTATCGACCTCGGTTTCAAAAAGGGTGCCCAGTCGGTCGCGGGTCTCGTTGAGGATCGGGATGACGACCGGAGCGCGGTCACGTATCCACGCGTGTTCCTCTTGAACGCTCTCAGGCGTTACGCGCATGAGTACTCCGTGACACCCAAGCCCTATCGGTGTTGTGAAAACCGTTACACGAGGTGGCCACGCGCTATGGTTTGCGAAGTCTTTTATATCGATGGGAGTGTACGTTCTCTTAAGCGGGTTTTCGCTGGCTGTTCCCGCACGGTACGCTACGGACAGTACTTCCACTATGTCTACCCCCGTCACGGCCAACCGATCGAGAATGCGACACGTATCGATCCGACCTGACCGGACGGCGGTGGCGACCCCCCACGGCCCGCAGTGAGCTATGAGTCAAGTCGATACGAAACTCGAAAATCTGAAATCAACGATAGAACAGGAAGTCCCCAACGACGTGAGCGTCACGGACGTCAAGTACGAGGGCCCAGAACTCGTCGTCTACACGCGTGACCCGAAGCGCTTCGCGGGTGACGGTGACCTGATCCGCCGACTCGCCTCCAAACTCCGGAAACGGATCACTATCAGGCCTGACCCGGCTGCCCTTTCGCCCCCCACGCGGGCGGAATCGGAGGTGCGTGAGGTCATCCCGGACGAGGCGGGTGTGACCTCGCTAGATTTCCACGAGGACACCGGCGAAGTTGTCATCGAGGCCGAAAAACCCGGGATGGTAATCGGTCGCCGCGGCTCAACCCTCCGAGAGATAACACAGGAGGTCGGCTGGACTCCTGAAGTGGTTCGGACACCGCCAATCGAGTCCTCAACTGTTTCGAACGTCCGGAGCTTCCTGAAAAACGAACGCGAGGAGCGCCGTGATATCCTCGAACGAGTCGGCCGACAGATCCACCGCGAGGAGATGTCCGACGACGAGTGGGTCCGGATCAC
>CAYRWH010000272.1:0-1975 GCA_964427935.1 uncultured Halobellus sp.
GATGGATCGCAATCGTCGCGTACCTGTTCGGCAACTACAACCCGATCGGAGCGGCCGCGGCGGCCGTGTTGTTCGGCGGGTTGGACATGCTTCAGGTACAGTTCCAGACGGCCGGGATCGACGTTCCAAGCCGGCTCGTGAACCTGTTCCCGTACGTCATCGTGATCGTCGTCCTCTCGGTGTGGGGGAAGACCCAGATGCCCTCCGCCGTCGGAGAAACGTACGAGCAAGAGGAGTAGCAGAGCTACTTCCAACACTGTCCGGACGGCACGCGTTGCCGTTTGGATCTCACGTTTCTCACCGCTTCGATCGGAAGCGATGCGTCCACGACCGATCCAATTGTGCTTATTCTCCGTCTCGTCGACGCTTCTGGTGTGCGCGCCGTCAACGACGTGGACTCGTTTCCCAGGGATCGACCCGACTCGGGTGGGTAACCCGACCGAAATGCGCGTTGCTCGACCGATCTCTTGGATACGAGTAAAACGGGCTTAAAATTGGTTATGAATGGTCTAACCTGTTCTGAGACGCTTGTAAAACGTTGCGCACCGGCGGTAAAACGTCGTTAAACGGGTTTCGAAACCGTTAATCAGAGCGAATACGCCGCAACGCTCGGCCCCTTATATGATGTCCCGGGTCCATGGTGGGAGTGAAGCAGGTGACCCAGATGTCAAGCGAAACGTCCCCCTCAACTGTCCGCGAACCGACTCGAGTCGGTGGTGCGCTCTCCACTCAGTTCCGCCGACTCACTGTCGACGGAACCAGAGCCGTCGCATTCTGGGCGGCCATACTCCTCCCCGTCGGGTACGTCCCGGCGGCTTACGGAATCGGTTCATTCGACGGCGCGTGGAGCATGCTCGCGCTCCTCGCGGTACACATGATCTGTGTCGTGATCGGACACGGCCACAATCGACCCGACGGTGATCAACGATGAGTACGAGTACCTCTCACGGCGACTCCGAGAACCGGCCCGAGACGACGAACGACGCATCGGCAGATCCACCATCGAAGGCGGAGCGACTGGCCTCGTATCTCCGGTCAGAAGCCGCCGACGGCGAGACGTATTTCAAAGCCAAATTCATCGCCGACGACGTTGACCTCTCGTCGAAGGAGATCGGCGCACTGATCGTCCAACTCCAAGACTCGGTCAGCGACCTTGAGATCGAGAAGTGGTCCTACACCGGCGCGACGACGTGGCGAGTCTCCAAGGCGTAGGTACCCTGCTAATCACCCGTGACGGGTCACCGAGTCACCTTTGTACCCGTTTCAGCGCGATGTCCCTCCCCGGCGATGTGCCCGAAGGTCGGCGTAGGTCTTCGCGAGCACCATGATAATGAGCGCGCCGACTGGCGCGCCGAACAGTTGAACCGGAATCGATCCGAGCCACACCGTGACGATCAGGGCAAGGATGTGGTCGAACGGCTCGATCATCAGCGTGACCGGTCCCTTTCGCTCGTACTCGCGGCCGCCGAGGTACTCGACGCGATAGGAAACGACGTGGGTCGCCGCCAATCCGACCGTGGCGGCGAGCACAACGAGCGGGGAGCCCGAGTCGATTCCGGCGACCTCGTCAGGGATCGATATCACAACCGCGCCGAGGAACGCCCAAAAGACGGCGTACGTCCCGAGAAACTGTTTCAACACTGCTCGGTTCGACGCGCCGGCCAGTTCCCGAACTGAGCGTGATCTACCTCCCATTGGACTGTACTCCCAGTCGGGGAGTTCGTTTGGGTCGTCAGTTGCCTCTGACCGCCGGATCCGTGCTGCGATGCCCGCGCCAATCACTCCGGTCTCGACCCAGTAGACGACGAGCAGCGTGTGGAGGTCGAATCCGAACAGCACGACCCCCGCGAGTGCGGCGGCGTTCCCGGCGAGGATCGTCGTGAGGGTTGGGTCTGACCGATAACCGAACACGGTGAGGAGTATGTGCTCGGAGCGATAAATTGTTTCATCGAAATTTGGCGGGCGACGGGTGGTG
>CAYRWH010000273.1:0-1974 GCA_964427935.1 uncultured Halobellus sp.
CGACGCTGTCGCCGGACTCGACGCTGTCGCCGGACTCGACGCTGTCGCCGGACCCGGCGCTACCGCTGGATTCGCCACTATCCCTAGGCAGCGGCGGACAGGCGGTGACGCGGAGCGTGACACCGTCGGCGTCCGTCTCGACCGGACACTCCCAAGCCGCGACCCGGTCGAACAGGGCAGCCTGTAGCCGCGGCAGTCCGCGGTCGTCGCGTGCGCCCGGACCATCCGGCGGGGACGCCGGAAACGTCTCCAGTTCGCGGGCGACATCGTACGAGAGCCACCCGAAGACGCCACACGGGTACGGGACAGAGCAATCGCCGCGGACGAGGGTATCACCGTCGACGACGCCTTCGAGCGCCGCGAGCGTCGGGGTCGGGCGGCGATAGTCGCCGGCCGATTCGGGAGTGCCCCCGACCGCATCAGCGTCAGCCACCGCCGCCGGCTCCGAGACGGTCAGTCGCTCGACCGGGTCGACGCCGAAATACCCCCAGCCGGACTGGCCGCCCGTGGTTTCATAAAAGAAGCCGCCTGGGCCGTCACGGGCTCGTCGAAACGCGTCGAACGGGTCCTCGACGGTGACGCGAAGCTCGACCGGAACGCGGGCCCCTGCGGGTGCCGCCGCGGCGACCTCGCGGAACTGCTCCCGGTCGGTGTGTACGCTGCCGTTCATGAGTCACGGTTCGCCGGCACGGGTGAAACCGTTGTGGTCGTCCGTCTCGATGGCCGGCTTCAAAACTCCGTGGCGCGATCGATCCACGTCGACGCACGCTTCTCGCTCACTTTCGCACCCTCGGCCACGTCCGCGGCGTCGGCGGCCGCGAGCTGGGCAACCGTCTCGATACCAATTTCGGCGAGACGCTCGCTGTACGCCGGTCCAATCCCCTTAACCGACTCGACCGGGTCGCCGTCGACCTCGGCAGGCTCCTCGTGGCTGTCGACCTCAGCAGGCTCCGCACTGCTATCGGTCTCGACAGGCTCCACATCGCTGTCGGTCCCGACAGACTCCTCGCTCTGAGCGCCCTCGCTCGCGCCGGCGGTCTCTTCTCCGGTCGTCTCGGAGGCGGCTTCCTCGACCCCGGCAGCCGCTTCCGCGTCGGTCGCGTCTGCGGTTCCGTCCGGCTCACCCGCCGCGTCCGACTCGCTTTCGACCTCCGAGTCCGTTTCAACCGTCACCGTCGTCTCACCGGTGTCGCGGTCGGTTGAGCCGGTTCCGATTCCCAGCTTCTCCTTGATTCGCTTCAATAGTGCCATTGGCGACGAGTATACGCGCGGGATATTTAAACACCGGCGACGGGCGAGTTTTTCCGCCGATCGACGGTCGGGCTCACAGCCGCTCCGCGAACCCATGTACATAAACGAGCCCGCGGTAAATGGCGGACATGGCACTCGTCAATGCGGTGATGTGGTCGCTACATGTCGGGTTTGCGGTTCTCTGGACCGGGAGCGTGCTGTTCGTCACCCTTGCGATCGTTCCGCCGGCGACCCGCGGTGATGTCGGTCGCGAACTGCTCTCTGCGGTCGTGAGTCGACTCCGGTGGATCACACGGATCGGCGCGCTCGTCTTCGTCGCGACCGGCGGCCACATGGCCGGTCAGCTCTACACGGCAGAGACCCTCTTCGGCACCGGGCGAGGACACCTTGTGTTGACGATGCTCGCGCTTTGGTTCGTCATCACCGGACTCGTCGAGGTCGGGAGCGGCAAAGCCACCGCCGACGGCGACGTTGCCAAAACCGTCGCCGACGCGAAGCCCTTTTTGTACGCTGCCGCCGCGCTCTCTGTCGGACTGGTGATCACCGCCGGGCTGTTGGCGAACCCGTTCGGGTTATAAGCGTTGTCGGGCTTGGCGTAAGCGATTTATAAGCACTCGCGGAGCGCGCGGTTCATCTCGTCGATTGGTGCGTCCGCGTCGGTCCAGCGCTCGAACGCCTCGACGCCCTGAAACAGCAGCATCCACGCGCCGTCGACGGTCGTCG
>CAYRWH010000274.1:0-1937 GCA_964427935.1 uncultured Halobellus sp.
GGAGTCCGTCTCACTCGTCGACCGCAGCTACGCCTACGTCGCATCGATTGACGCCGAGCCTGTGGGTCACTGGGAGTCGCGACCGGCGTTCGTTGCCGACATAGCTGCGTCGAATGTCCTTGCGGAGCGCTGGGAAGACTGGAGCGCACTGCCGACGGCACACCGGAGCGAACTGCTCGGGAACCTCCGGCTCTTCGTCGAGACGTGTCCGACGTGTGATGGAAGCGTAACGCTCGATTCCGCCGTCGTCGAGTCGTGTTGCCGACAGTACGACGTACTTGCCGCTACGTGTAGAGACTGTGGAACACGCCTGTTTGAGGCCGATGTCGACCCGGAGGCGCTCGAACGGATCGCCAACGCCGCCTGATCGGTCTCCGACGCTTCCTCCGCGTTCAGCCGTCGGTGACGAACTCGAACCGAGCACCGCCGGAGTCGCTTTCGACTATTGTGACGCTCCAGCCGTGAGCGTCCGCGATTCCTTTGACTATCGAGAGGCCGAATCCCGTCCCATCCGATCGGGTCGTGTATCCAGTCTCGAACACGGAGTCTCGTTTGTCCGCTGGGATTCCCGGCCCGTCGTCAGCCACGTAGAATCCGGTATCCGCTATCCCCACTCGCACACGGAACTCGCCGGACCCCGTCTGACTGTCCACGGAGCTATGTTCCACGGTGTTTCGATACAGGTTCTCAAGTAGCTGCTGAAGCCTGTTGGGATCCGCGTCGATCGTGCCGTCGCTCTCGACGGAGAGGGTTGCGTCTCCCGTTTCCACGGTCGTCCACGTTTCCTCGGCGACCGTACGGAGGGAGACGGATTCGGGATCGACATCGCCGGCGCCCCGCTTGGCAAGTGCGAGGACATCGTTGATCAGTTCAGCCATCCGATCGTGGGCTTTCTCGACCGCTTCGAACTGTTCGGCAGCGTCGTCGCCGACGTTGGCACACGCGGCGCGTGCCAGTTCGAGACGACCCTGTGCGACGTTCATCGGGTTTCTGAGGTCGTGGCTGATGATACTGGCAAACTCCTCAAGACGCTCGTTCTGTCGTTCGAGCTCCTCGGTACGTCGGCGGAGCCGACTCTCGACATCGAGTTGCGTGAGCCGGGCACGAGCGTGTGCGGCGAGGAGTTCGACAGCACGCAGATCGTGTTCGTCGAAAGCGCCCACCGCCTTCGAGGCGGATTGAAACAGCCCAACATCACCGATCGGGACAGTCAACACCGATCGGAACTCGGAGTCAGCAGGCGCGGCGTCGTGCTCACGGAGGTCGTCAATGACGCTCGACTCTCCGGTTCGATACGCCTCCGCCGCGACGTTGTCCTCGGCATCGACGGGTGTCTCCTCGTAATACCCCTCACCGCCGAGGTCCGACGACACCGCTTTCGGGACGAGCACGCCGTCAACCACAGCGTCGACGATCGCGAAATCGAAACGGAGGATTCGTTCGACCGCCCGGATCACCGTGTCGTACACCTCATCCGGAGTGCCGCATGCTCCTAGATCTGTCGCAACGCCGTGAAGCGCCTCGATCTCACGTTTTCGTTCACGGAGTCGGCGCTCGACCGACTCCCGATCCGGAGGCCGACGACAGACACAGACGAGAACCGTTTCGCCCGCAATTGTCCCCTCACGAACACTTATCAGGACGGGTTCCTCGTGGCCTGCCGCGTGGACGAGCGGAACGTCGGCACCGCCCCACAACGGGCTGTTCTCGTCAATTCCGGACGCCGACTCGTGGGGACCGGTACGTTCGGTTTGTGCTTCCGGTCCGCGGTCGCCAGCACGTGTACGCTCTCTGTTCGCCGCAGATACCCCTTTGCTGTCCGGACCGAGATACGAACGGAGATCGGTCGAGCGCTCCGCGTGAAATCGATCTGGTATCAGTGTCGTCCCGGGCCGTCCGGTCAAGTCCTCCGGCGTGTACCCGAGGATTCGCTCGGT
>CAYRWH010000275.1:0-1935 GCA_964427935.1 uncultured Halobellus sp.
TCGGCGGCTCGCTCGTCAGCGGCGAGCTATCGGTCGGCGACGGGCTGGAGATCCGACCGGGGCGCGAGGTCGACGAGGAGGGACAGACGGAGTGGCGGCCGCTCGAAACGACCGTTCGATCGCTACAGGCCGGCAGCAGCGACGTAGAGTCCGCTCGGCCGGGCGGGCTGCTCGGGGTCGGAACGGGGCTCGACCCCAGCCTGACGAAGGGTGACGCGCTCGCGGGACAGGTCGCCGGCGAGCCGGGAACGCTCCCCCCGACCAGACACGAGTTCGAGATGCAGGTCGATTTACTCGACCGTGTCGTCGGGAAGGAAGACGACGAGAGCGGCGAAAGCGATATCGACGAGATCACGACCGGGGAGCCGCTAATGTTGACTGTCGGCACCGCGACTACCGTCGGAGCAGTGACCAGCGCCCGCGATGGGGAGTGTGAGGTCAGTCTCAAACGTCCCGTCTGCGCGGAGGAAGGGGCACAGATAGCGATCAACCGCCGCGTCGGCGCGCGCTGGCGGCTCATCGGCATCGGGACGCTGTCGTAGCGTGCCCGGAAGCGACGACCACATCGAGAGCGCGGCCGAAGCGGCGTCGTCCCCGGTACTCGCGCTCGATACGAGTGCGCTGATGGCCCCGGTGGAGGCGAACGTTCGGCTGTTCGAGGAGCTCGATCGGCTTCTCGGAACGTACGAAACGGTCGTTCCCGCCTCCGTTCTCTCGGAGCTAGAGGGGCTCGCGTCGGGTGCCGGAACGGCGGCGACCGCAGCAAGTGTCGGAGCGGACCTAGCGACACGAGCGCGGGTGGTCGACGACAACGACAGCGCGGAGACGGGCGGTACCGATGACAGCGAAAAAATAGGCGGAGTCGACGACGCAAGCGACACGTACGCGGACGACGCGCTGGTCGCGTTGGCGCGGTCGAACCGGGTCGACTACGTCGTCACGAACGACCGCCCCCTGATCGAACGGGTGCTGGACGCGGACACACCAGTAATCTGTTTAAGGGGGCGGAACACACTGGCGATAACGGAACCGTAGCGGATCCGGGCGGGCGATAGCGGATCGGCCCGCGACCGCGGCCCCGGCGGCGAACGAGCCGAGCACGCCGGCGGTGGCGGTGGAACTGCGAACGCGGGAGGCGGGAACGAACCGACGGACACAGGCGATCACAGACACAACCCACGCATATGTACAAACGAGTTCGACTCAAGGACACGGTCGAGGTGCCGCCGGAACACCTGGCGGACGTCACCGACCAGCGGGTGAAAGCCCTGCTACAGGATAAGCTGGAAGGACGAATGGACGAAGACGTCGGCAGCGTCGTCAGCGTCATCGAGGTACACGACATCGGCGAGGGGGCGGTTCTTCACAACCGCCCGGGCGTCTACTACGAGGCGGAGTTCGACGCGCTCACCTTCGATCCCGACATGCAGGAAGTGATCGACGGGACCGTCGTCGAGACCGTCGAGTTCGGCGCCTTCGTCGGTATCGGCCCGGTGGACGGGCTGCTCCACGTCTCGCAGATCACCGACGAGTATCTCACCTTTGATGGGGCGAACCAGCAGCTTGCCTCCTCGGACTCTGATAAGACCCTCGGCGTCGACGACGCCGTTCGAGTCAGAGTCGTCACGAAAAGCGTCGACGAGCGGAACCCCCGTGACTCGAAAATCGGGCTCACCGCCAAACAGCCGGGACTCGGAAAACACGACTGGCTCGAAAGTGAACGGCGGCGGCGCGCGGAGTCCGGCGCGGCCGCGGAGGACGACTAATGGCAGAGGATCGGCTCGCTTGCCGGGAGTGTCACTACGTGAACGACCCGGATTCCCAGACGTGTGAGAGCTGCGGCTCCTCGTCACTCACCGAGGACTGGGCCGGCTACGTCATCGTCACGCGACCGGAGGAAAGCCAAATCGCCGAGGAGATGAACGTCTCGAAGGC
>CAYRWH010000276.1:0-1925 GCA_964427935.1 uncultured Halobellus sp.
CGATCGTCTCGAAAAACCCCTCGCGCTGGCTCCGGTCGTACAGCGTCGCCGCCGGGTGGACCGACAGCAACACCCGCCGGCTCTCGTCAGCGATCCGGGCGTCGACGACGTCGCCCGACTCCGACGTGATCGCGACGGACCGGTCGAGCAGGTGTTCGCTCGGCACCTTCCCGAGCGTGACGATCAGTTTCGGGTCGAGCCGGCCGATCTCCGTTTCCAGGTGGCTGCGGCAGTTCGCCAACTCCTCGCTTCGCGGGTCGCGGTTGTCCGGCGGGCGACACCGGACGCAGTTGGTGATGCGGACATCCCCGCGGGCGAGCCCCGCGTCGCGCAACGCCTCGTCGAGCACGTCGCCGGAGCGTCCCACGAACGGCTCACCCTGCTCGTCCTCGTTCGCGCCAGGCCCCTCGCCGACGAACAACAGGTCCGCGTCGGTCGGGCCGACGCCATCGACGATCTGACTCCGCGAGTCCACCAGCGCCGGGCACCGCTCGCACGACGAGAGCCGCAGGTCGTCGTCGAGGGTCGCCGCGTCTTCGCTCATGCGATCGGATCCGGGCGGCGGCATCATAAGCCCATCCGGTCGCGTCCGGCAGTTGGGGTTAGTCCGCCCCCGCCTCGGTCAACGGCTCGTCAACGACCACTACCCGGAGGTCGTTCACGTTCGTGCCGGTCGGACCTGTCCGCAGGAGCGCGTCCACCTCCGCAAGCAGGGGGGCAACATCGTGACGGGCGAGCGCAGTGCGGGCATCGTCCAGCGTCGTCGTTGCGTCGACTATCTCCCCGGACGCACCGCTCGTCCCGCCGAATGTCGTCGAATCGACGATCCCGCCGGCCGCACCGCTCGTCCCATCGATGCCGTCCGTATCGATGCTCGCGACGACGATTCGCGCGGCTGGAGCGGCGTCACTCTCCGTGAGCGCGACGCCCGCGCTCGTCGCGAACTCGGTGTTTGGCCCGCCTCGACCCGGGCCGACACCCGTGGCCTCGTTTCCGTGGGCGCTCAGTGTCACCGTCGTCTCGCCGCCCGAGAGCAGGACGCAGGGCGTCGACGCCGGCGACCCGGACTCTCCGCACTCCTCGGCGATCGCGACGTGGGTGAGCGCCGCCTCCCGAGATTCCCCGCGGACGCCGGCGGCGAGAACGACCGGCTCGTACCCGTGGTCGGCCGCCGCCGATGCCGCCGCGTCGAGCGCGGTCCGACCGGTGCCGACGACGAGCGTTTCCGTCCGGTCGAACGCCGGGTCAGACGCGGTCGGAGTCTCCGGACGGTCGCCGGCGACACCCGCACGGAGATGCTCACGAACCGTCGCTGGCAAATCGAGGTCGTAGCGGTCACACACGGCGAGTGCGTCGCCGTACGTCGACGGGTCGGGCGCGGTCGGGCCACTGGCGATCACGCCAGTATCGTCGCCTATCACGTCGCTCACGGCAAGGGTGAGCACTGTCGCTGGCGCAGCGATCCGCGCGAGTTGACCACCCTTGACCGCGGAGCAGTGTTTCCTGACCGCGTTGATCTCGTCGATCGACGCGCCGCAGGCGAGCAACTCTTCGGTGGTCGCCCGGAGCTCGTCGACGGAAAGCGGGTCGGCCGGCGCGGCGAGAAGTGCGCTCCCACCGCCCGTAACGACGGCAACGACGAGGTCGTCAGCTCCCGCGCGCTCGGCGACCGCACTGATGCGTCGCGTCGAGGCGACTCCGCGACCGCTCGGCAGCGGATGGTCGCCCGGCAACACCTCGAACGGGGTCGATCCGGAGCCGTCGTCGGGATCGGTCGTGACGACGGCCCCACCCTGTAGCCGATTTCCGAGGATATCCGCAACGGCGCGTCCGGCCGCGCCCGCCGCCTTTCCCGCGCCGACGAGATGGACCGCGTCGTACGCGCCGAGAGTGTATTCGGCTTCCGACCCGTCCACGGCACTGAT
>CAYRWH010000277.1:0-1923 GCA_964427935.1 uncultured Halobellus sp.
CGTTCCCGACGGGTCGCGGCTGGCAGAGAGCCTGCGGCGGGTCGATGACGACGTGGTCGATCCGGGGTCGTGACCCGAGTCAGTTTGTCTGCTCGGGTTCGCTCGGTCAGTTCGAGAGTCCGGCAGTCGGTTATGCGCTAAATACGCACACCCGGACCACGGTTATGCTCCTCTCTCCCGTCGATAGCGTATGGGCGATAAACCCCGTGAGCGCCTCGAACCACTCCCGCCGAGCGCCAAGTTGGTCTACTATGTCCTCGATGCGGAGGGTCGATTCGACCAGACCGGGCTCGCCGAGGAGACGAGACTCTCCACCCGCACCGTGCGGTTCGCAATCGAGAAGCTCGTGGACGCTGGCCTCGTCGAGGAGGGACTCTGTCCGACCGATGCGCGGCGGTCGGTGTACCGGATCGCCGACCTGACGGAGTCGACGGCCGGATCGGACTCCGGCACCGAGACTGCCCACTCCGCCGTCGTCGCAGAGGACTGATCGACTCGTCGCGTCCCCCGATCCGCCGCCCTTTTGCCTGCTGACCGGGTAACACGAACAACTCATGGCGACGTACCATATCGAGACGTACGGGTGTACGTCCAACCGGGGCGAGAGCCGTGCGATCGAGCGCGCCCTCCGCGATGGAGGGCACCGACCGGTTGACAGCCCCAAAGACGCCGACGTCGCCATCCTCAACAGCTGTACCGTCGTCGAGAAGACCGAACGGAACATGCTCCGCCGGGCCGAGGAGTTGGCCTCAGAGACGACTGAACTCGTTGTCACGGGCTGTATGGCACTCGCACAAGGCGAGGAGTTCCGTGAGGCCGGTATCGATGCTGAGGTACTCCACTGGGACGAGGTGCCGAACCACGTACTCAACGGAGAGTGTCCAACACACACACCCGACACGGAGCCGATTCTCGACGGCGTCGTCGGAATCCTCCCCATCGCTCGGGGATGTATGAGCAACTGTTCGTACTGTATCACGAAGTTTGCGACCGGGCGAGTCGACTCGCCGCCGATTGAGGAGAACGTCGAGAAGGCCCGTGCGCTGGTTCATGCCGGCGCAAAGGAGATCCGTGTCACCGGTCAGGACACCGGCGTCTACGGCTGGGATACGGGCGATCGCAAGCTCCCGGAGCTGCTCGACCAGATCTGTGACATCGACGGCGAGTTCCGGGTACGGCTCGGCATGGCAAATCCGGGCGGGATCCACGGAATCCACGAGGAGTTGGCAGACGTCTTCGCCCGCAACGAGAAGCTGTACGACTTCATCCACGCGCCGGTCCAGTCCGGCTCGGATGGGGTGTTGGCCGACATGCGTCGACAACACCGGGTTGACAAGTTCCGTGAGGTCGTCGAGACGCTCGATGAGCGGCTCGACCACTGGACGCTCTCGACTGACTTCATCGTCGGCTTCCCGACGGAGAGCGACGCCGACCACGAACAGTCGATGGAGCTTCTCGCCGAGATCCGACCCGAAAAGATCAACGTTACCCGGTTCTCGAAGCGTCCCGGCACTGACGCCGCCGATATGAAGGGGCTCGGCGGAACGATTAAAAAGGAGCGCTCGAAGGCGATGTCCGAGCTAAAAATGGAGGTCGTCGCCGAGGCCTACGAGGAGCTGATCGGCGAGACCCGCGAGGTGCTCGTCGTTGAGGAGGGAACCGGCGACTCCGTGAAGTGCCGTGACTCGGCCTACCGGCAGATAATCGTCCAAAACGCGGCCGAGCGCGGCGTTGAGGTCGGGGAGTTCCTCGATGTCGAGGTGACGAGTCACAACACGGTGTACGCGTTCGGAGAGCCGGCCGACGCGGCCGAACCCGCCGATGTGGGGCGATCGGTCGAAACAGAGAAGTCGGCTGACGCAGACACCGAGCCAGCCGACACAGACACCACGTCGCCTCCCCGGGACGCCGAATCTCCCGACC
>CAYRWH010000278.1:0-1917 GCA_964427935.1 uncultured Halobellus sp.
TCGCTCGTGCTCACGACCGCGCTGTACGTGGCGGTCGTCTACGTCGCGATCGGCATCGTCGACATCCCGGCTGCGATCGAGGCCGGCCAGCTCCAGCCCGACGGTGAGGGGCCGATCATGGGCCTCGCCGCCACACAGGTGCTCGGCCCGATCGGGACCGGAGCGGTCGTCGCCGCGGCGCTGCTGGCGCTCGCGTCGACCGCCAACGCCGGGTTGCTGTCGGCCTCCCGGTTCCCGTTCGCGATGGCGCGTGACGGGCTCGCGCCGCCCGCCTTCGAGAAAGTCAGCGACCGGTTCAACACACCCGTCCTCTCGATCTCGCTGTCGGGCGGGATCATCGTCCTGATGGTCGTCTTTCTGCCGATCGACCAAGTGGCGAAGTTCGGGAGCGCGTTCCAGATTCTCGTCTTCATCCTCGTGAACCTCGCGCTCATCGGATTCCGAGAGGGTGCGGTCGACGACTACGATCCCGTCTTTACCTCGCCGCTGTACCCGTGGATGCAGATCTTCGGGATGGTGAGCGGGTTCCTCGTGCTCACGCAGGTGGGGCTCGTCCCGTTCGCGGGCGCGGCGCTGATCACTGCGGTGTCGGTCGTCTACTTCTACCTCTACGTCCGGCCGCGGACAGAACGCGAGGGTGCGGCTCGGACCGGCGTCCGGCAAAACGTCAGCGAGGCAGCCATCGAGCGCACCAAGGAACTGTTCGGCGAACAGCAGCGCTACGACACGCTTGTTGCCGTCACCGACGACACACCCGACGAGACGAGCGTCGACATGCTCCGCATCGGCATGGATCTCTCGGCCCTTCGGCAGGGTGACGTGACCGTCGGGACGTTCAAAGAGGTGCCACACCGGGCGTTCACCGCGGGCGACACCACCTCGACGCGCGTCGACGCGCCCGAGTGGGCGTTGAACGCGAGTACGTTGCCCGTCGGTGGCTCCCGCCCTGACGGCGGTGTCACACAGCCCCCTGACGAGACGACACCCGGTCGGGGGCTTTCAGCTGTCGACTTCCGTGAGATACGGACCGAGGAGGTCGGCCCCGCGATCGTCGAGTACGCCTCCTTCGAGGAGGAGGACTTCATTGTGCTCGAACGACGTGTCGAGGAGCTTCACGAACTGTACGGGGAAGGGCTCAACGAGCACGTTCTGAAGAACGCGCCGTGTGGCGTGTTGCTCGTCGAGGACCGCGGCTTCGACGGAGCCGACGAGATCGCAGTCGCGACGAACAGCGGGACCTACGACCCGGTGAAACTGCTCGTCGCCGACGCGATCGCCGAGGAGACCGGCGCGACGCTATCGCTGCTCCAGACCGTCCCCGAGGGCGTTTCCGACGAGCGTCGACAGGTTGTCCAGGAGTATCACGACGAACTCCGCCGGGTGCTCACGGTCACGGCGGACTCACGGATCTTAGAGACTGACGACCGGATCGAGGGACTCTCCCGGTTTGCGGAGTCGGCCGACCTCCTCGTCACCACCACGGAGCGTCGTGGGCTACGTGGCGCGGTGTTCGGCCGTCCCGGTGACCGGCTGGTCGACAGCGTCGACTGTACCGCCGTGATGGTTCAGCCACCGGATGAACAGCAGTCCGGGTTCATCCAGCGCGTCCTCCTTGACCGGCTGTTCGGCGGATAAATACTCCACCACGGATCGGTGGCGGGCATCTCCGAAGCCCCAAGCGGTTGTTTATAAGTGACTGGCTGCGGATCGGCGGTGAACTCCTCAAAATCCCCAGCCGTTCATATATAAACCGGAGACCACGGATCGGCAGTAAACACCTCCAAAGCCCCAGCCGTGAGGCAGGCGCACGTTCGCTACGGTCCTCACTCGGTCGCAAGCTCCCTCGTTGCGGTCCTTACATCATCATCAGAACGCGCCGCGTTCTGACTGGCTCACGAGAGCGGAGCTCTCGTGAAC
>CAYRWH010000279.1:0-1917 GCA_964427935.1 uncultured Halobellus sp.
TCCGCGATCCGACGGGCACACAGCTGCTCGACCCGGTGTTTGCCCTCGCTATCGTGTCGTTTTTCATGGCGCTCGGAATCGCAGTCTTCGCCACGCTGGGTGAGATCGTGAACGCCGAACTCGATCAAGGCCCCGACATGTTCGGGCTTCAATTTGCCGCGTTCGTGCTCGCGCAGATATTCCTCCAGGCACCGATCGGGCGCGCAACCGACTTTTACGGCCGAAAGGTGTTCATTCTCCTCGGGACGATTCTCCTCGTACCGACGACGCTCGCACAGGGACTGATACCGGACTACTCGCTCGCGTTCGGGCTGATCTCGGACCCGTGGGTCATGTTCGTCGCTCGGTTCTTCCAGGGCGTCGGCGGAGCGATGGTATTCGCACCCGCGCTCGCTCTCGCGGGTGATATTGCGAAGGAGGGAGAGTCGGGCACCACGCTCTCCGTTCTCACAATGGCGTTCGGCTTCGGGGTTGCGGCCGGGCCGCTCCTTTCCGGGTGGCTCGTCGCGTGGGGGTTCGTCGTTCCCTTCGCACTCGCCGCGGGACTCGCCGCGGTCGGCGTCGTCATCGTTGTTACGCAGGTCACCGAAGTGAACGCGCCGCGACGACCCATCCCGTTGGTTGGCTACGTGACCTGATCAGATCACTCGTCGGAGACCTCACTCGTCGAAGACCTCAGCCGTCGGTACCGAACTCGCCCTCACGGATCGCGGCTTCGGCGGCCGAAAGGGCCGCGTTTGGATCGAACGAGTCGACGATCGAACGCAACTCCGTGGGGGACGCGTCCGCGAGGTCGTGCGCGTGTGCCGTCACGTTCGGTACCGCACGGATCACGTTGTCGATGATCGGGATCGCTGCCGCTCGCGGCGACCGACTTCCCGGGTTGAGATCGATCACAATCTCTGTCTTGCCGGCCGCCGCGAGCGCCTCCGCGCGGTCTCCGTCCTCCAGCGGGACGACGACGACATCGGCTGCGCCGATCCCGTCAGCATCGACGATGCCGCGGGCGTGGTCTAACCCAGGTATTTCGCCGTCGCCGGTCAGTCCCTTCACCTCCGTTGCTCCGTGTTCGTAGAGGTGATCAGCAATCGCCTCCATCCGTTCGGTGGTCCGGTTGAACAGGTTGACTTCGAGGTCGGCGTCGACTGCCTCCGCGAGCGCGACAGTTTCCTCGGGCACGAGCGCCGCCACGTTTCCGTTTGCGGAGATAACGGGGTGGTCGGCGAGCAGGAGGCGCGCGGCCGCGGCTCGTTCGGCGGCGTCCGCGCTCGGGAGCGTGGTCTCACCGATCAGGTAGTCGAACGCCTCGCCGCGACCCTGTGCGATGAGCCCCTGTCGGGAGGTGATCCCCGCGTCGACGCCCGCCTCGATCCGGTGGCGGGTGACGAGCGAGGCGTATCTGGGATGGTCCTCCGGAATATCCGTCTCCGTCATACTCGAAGCACGGAACGCGGCGAGTAAAGTGCCGCGTTGTCCGGCGGCCGAGGGGGGCCACCGAACCTGTAAGCGACCAATAACTAAGTCATGGGAGTGCGTAGACCAAGTCGTAATGAACCGGACCGGCAAATACACGGTCGTCAAATCGTGTAACGACCACGGGGCGGTAACGCTGCGGGACCACCCGCGTAACGGGACGTTCCACGTCGTCGAGTACGGCGACAGCGACGCCGAGGAGGCACTGGCCGACCTCGATGCCGGTTCCGTCGTCCAACTCGAACTCGAACGGACCGGACGACGAGGGAACGCGTGGCGTGTCGCCGCCGCGGAAACCGTCGAGAGCGGATAAAACTGGTCACCCGTCGTCGCGGATCCGTTTCCGTGGTTCTCCTGACTGCCGGGGATTGTGATCGATTCCGGGAGTGGGTGTCTCACATCGGTGGTGGCAGGATCGTATTTAAACGGACTGTAAGCGACAGC
>CAYRWH010000280.1:0-1909 GCA_964427935.1 uncultured Halobellus sp.
CCGCCGTCGTCCGAGCCTTCGTCGCCGCCGTCGTCCGAGCCTTCGTCGCCGCCGTCGTCCGTGTTCTCGTCATCGGCGGCTTCGTCGTCCGGGTTTTCGTCATCGGAATCGCTCGGTTCATCGCCGTCGTCGGTACAGCCCGCGAGGGCTGCCAGCGTTCCGAGGGCGGCGGTGTCACGGAGGAGTCGTCGTCGGGAGACACGCGGTCGATCGGTAGGCATGTGGTCGCGTTTGACTCCGGAATAATAACTCCGTCGCCGGGGTGTGTCTCGCGCGCACGTCCGCGGGCGGTCGCGCGAGGCGCGCTCGCTCGTCTCCGCCGGGCTCCGTGGTCGTCAGTCGTCGACGACCTCGATCTGGCCTCTCATTCCGACACCCTGGTGGGGTCGGCACAGGTACTCGTAGGTGCCCGGCTCGGTGAACCGGTGTTCGAAGACGTGGCCCGCCTCGCCGACCGGGTCGCCGGAGTCGAACTCGCCGTCGACGGCGGTGACCGTGTGCGCGCCGCCCTCGCCGGTCCACTCCCAGACGACGGTCGTTCCGGGGTCGATCCGGAGGCGTGTCGGGTCGAACGCGAGGCCGTCAGCGCCGGCACCGACGGCGACGACCGCGGTGGCTTGGCCGGTCGCGTCGCGGATCGACTCGGCGTCGTCGTCGGTGCCGTCGTCGGGCTCGTCGTCCGGGTCGTCCGCGGCGGCTGCGGCCTCGTCGAGCCAGTCGGGCTCCGGGACGGTCACCGGTCGGTCGTACTCGCCGGCGGCGTCCTGTGAGAACCGTCCGCCCGCCTCGCCTTCCAACTCCGCGTCGATGGCGACGACGACGCCCTCGGTGTCGATCTCCGCGGTACAGCGCAGTAGGCTCAGGTCGTCCGTGCCCGGGTCGTCTCCGTCGAAGCGTTCGCCCTCGACGAGGTAGCGCCCGCGGTCGCTATCCCACCGTGGGTCGTCGAAGGCGATCTCCTGGCCGACCTCGTGGTACCACTCCAGGACGTTCTCGATGAGCGTAAGCATCTCCGGGTAGGAGCCGGACTGGACGTCGTAGTTCGGCTCCGCGTCGAACTGGAGTCTCCGGGCGTACTCGTCGTCCCGGACGAACTCGTCTTGGTCCTCAAGCAGCTCCTGGTCCACGTCGGTGTCGATGTCGGCCTCGGGGTCGATACCGTCCAGCGCGCCGTGTGGTCCGGACAGCGTTCGGAGTCGACCGACCTCCGTCTCCGGGTCGCCGCGGAGGCCGACCCCGAGGTCGACGTCCCCGTCCTCGCGGTCCTCGTCGTCGGGACTGAGAAAGGTCGTCACGCCGCCGAGCGCGACCGGCGAGTCGTAGAGGGCGTCGACCGTGGCCGCGAGCGCGGCGTCGAGGTCGAAGCCGTCCGCCACCGTCTCGGGCGGGTCGTCGGGCTCCTCGCGGGGCTCGTCGTCATCGCGGCGGTCGTCGCGGCGATCGTCGGGGTCGTCGTCGCTCTCGTCGAGGAACTCGTCGATGTTTTCGTCTTCGATACAGCCTGCGAGCGCCGCGAGTGCGGCGAGGGAGGCGGAGCCGCCGAGCAGCCGCCGGCGGGAGACGCGGGGGTTATCGTTCGCCATACCAACACGTTTGGGGCAATCCAAATAATACCACTGCCGGTTGGATCGTCGGGGTCCGGGCGGGGTCAGTTGTCGACGACCTCGATCTCGCCGGTCATATCGACGCCCACGTGGGGCTCACAGATGTACTCGTAGACGCCCGGGTCGGTGAACTGGTGTTCGAAGGTGTGACCGGCCTCGTTGACGAGTTGGGAGTTGAACTCGCCGTCGAGGGAGACGACGTTGTGTGTGCCGCCCTCGCCGGTCCACTCCCAGACGACGGTCGTTCCGGGGTCGATCCGGAGGCGTGTCGGGTCGAACGCGAGGCCGTCAGCGCCGGCACCGAC
>CAYRWH010000281.1:0-1872 GCA_964427935.1 uncultured Halobellus sp.
CGGATCAGGTCCTCGGATTTCTCGCCGCCAACGATGATCGCGCGTTCAAGGCCCGTGAAATCGCCTCTCAGATCGGTTTCAGTGGGGGTGCGGTCAGCACCGCGCTGTCGAGACTGAAAGACCGAGATCTCGTCGAACACAAAGCGACGTACTGGGCGATAACTGACAACGCCGAGCGACTCGACGGATACAGCGGGTACGAGCGAGTCACCGCCCTATTCAACCAGCGACTCGGTACAGAGGACAAGGAGTCTTGGCGCGAACACGCACCGGAGGAACCGCATCCAAGCGCCGAAGGCGAACAGTGACCGACAAAGAGAGACCGATTTTCGAGCGTGGAGATGTCGTATACGGGGAGGACCCGTTCAAAAGCGAGGAAGATGCCCGGCCTTGGCTCGTTCTCTCGAACCACGAAGACCGTCCGTTTCACGGGGAGCAGTATATCGCGCTCACGTTGACGTCGAAATCTTGGATGGACGGTCTGATCGATATTCTTAGTGAGAGTTGGCTTCGTGGTGGGACCCCGGATGAGAGCCGGATTGTTCCGTGGGGCGTCCAATCAATTAACCACGAGGATATCGATTTCTGGCAAGGTCGCCTTGACGGTGACCTTGTCGACGAGACAGTTGCTGCGCTCGTGGAAGAACTACATTAGTGAGGCCTGTTGGAATTCTGTCGATAAAAACCCCGAACATAACACTCTCCGACAGTATTCGATGTCTCTAACGAACCGGAAGAGCAGCCACATCACTGCCCCCGGCTACGGGCGGGAAATCGAAGCTACGCTGCGGCAACGACGCTGAACCGATCGCTGTCCCGAACCGCTGCTCGGCTGCTCACTCGTCGGTCAGGTCCACGTAGGTCCGGCGGATCGTCACGGGCGTTACGTCGGCAACGTCGGCTGCCTCCTGCTGGGTACAGTCGCCGTCACACTGTCGCGCTGCGGTGTACAGGCAGGCGGCAGCGACACCGACCGGGTTGCGGCCGTTGGCGATCCCTTCCTCGACGGCGCGGTCGACGAGTTCCCGCGCGCGCTGCTCGACATCCGGCTCGAAGTCGAGTTCGGAGGCGAACCGCGGGAGGTACTCCGCGGGGGAGGCGGGACCGATCGGGAGGCCGAGTTCTCGGTTCATCGCGTCGAAGGCGGCTTGGTGTTCGTCCTCGGTCGCCTTCGCCTCGGCACAGACCTCGCTTACGGTCCGAGCGACGTCCGCCGTCCGGCAGGCGACGTACACGCAGGCACACGCGAACCCTTCGAGTGAACGCCCGCGAAGCAGGCTCTCGGACTGTGCGGAGTCGAACAGCGTGCAGGCGGTATCGCGGATACTCGTCGGCAACTCCAACGCACCGGTGAGCCGGCGGATCTCGGTGTACGCGTACACCTTGTTGCGGTCGCGCTTCGTGGAGATCTGTGCGCGATTGTGCTGTGTGCGCATCCGGGAGAGCCGCCGCCGCTTGCGGCCTTTCACACGGGTCGACCGACCGATCTCGGTCGAGAGGCCGCGGTCGTGCCGCGAGCGCGTCAACGGCGCTCCGGTGCGTTTCGGGTCCGTGTCGTCGTCGTCGAACGAGCGCCACTCGGGACCGTGATCGATCCGGTCCGCATCGACGACGAGCCCGCAGTCGGTACAGACGCGCTCCGCGCTCTCGACCCGGGTCCGTCCCGAGCACTCGGGACACCGGTCGGCCGCGTTGATCGCCGTCGAGCCGGAGTCGACGGTTGTCGTCTCGTCGTGGGTCGGCTCGTCGTGGGTCGGCTCGTCAGCGTGGTCGTTCCGGGAGCGGTGCGAGCGAACGCGAGTCGAACGTGCCTGACTCATCACAACTGGATCTCCGGCCCGATCCCTTACTTAAACCCCGGTGGATCGGGGG
>CAYRWH010000282.1:0-1825 GCA_964427935.1 uncultured Halobellus sp.
ATCGAGGCCGCCGGCGGCGACGCAGATGCCGCGAAGGTCGAGAACTTCGGATAGCCCACCGGTCCGGCCGCGATCGATCCGCTTAATCCCAGGAACCCGCTGCGGTCGAGCGGGCAGACCGTGGCCGACGATCGGACAGTAGAGCCCGACGACGCGACTGAGAGCGACGCGTCCGGCGGGAACAGTTCGTCGCCTACCGGCGGTGCCGACGCCCAAGGAGCTGTTGCGACCGACGAACGCGAGGCGCTGGCGACGATCGCTCGCGGAGCCGTCGTCACCGGTGGTGCGGTCTCGGCACAACGGGCCTTGACGACCGCGACCGAGTTCGTGTTGACCCGCGGACTCGGCCCGGCCACGTACGGGGTCTACGCGTACGCGTGGCGGATCACGCAGGTACTGGTCCAGCTCGTTACCGTCGGGAGCGTGCCCGCACTCCAACGGTTTCTCCCGGCGGCGGGAGACGACCCCGGCCGCCGGTCACGGATCACGGGGTTAGCGTACGCGACCACGGTCGTGGCGGGACTCCTGATGGCCGCCGGGATCTGGTATGTCGCCCCGTGGATCAACGAGCGTACGGTTGCGGACCCCACGTTCACACCGACACTGCGACTGTTTGGGCCGCTTATCGGCCTTCTCGGTCTCGTGAGCATCGCCGCGGCCGTCTTTCGGGCGATCGGATCGGCGCGCGGGGAGGTTCTGTTCAACAAACTTCTTCGGCCGGGCGTCCGGCTCGTCGGTGCCGTGATCGCCCTTGTGCTCGGCTATTCGGTCGTTGGCGTCGCGGGGGCGATCGTTTTCGCGACGCTGCTGCTCGTCGTCTTCGGCCTCCCGATGTCGATCCGCGCAACCGGGATCAGACCGCGGTTCCGGGGCGCACGCCGGAACGTAGCCGAGTTCTACAACCACGCCGGACCCGTCGCGATGAGCAGTTTCGGTAAGGTGTTCCAGAACCGCGTCGATGTCCTGCTCGTCGGGGCGCTTCTCACCTCCGTTGCCGCCGGGGTGTACAACGTCGTCCTCGTGTTGATCTCGCTTGCGTGGATCCCGTTGCTCTCGTTTAACCAACTCCTTCCGCCTGTCGCGTCCGACCTCTATGCTGCCGACCGAATCGAGACGCTCAACGCGGTGTACGCCTCCGTGACGCGTCTGATAGTCACAACGGTCCTGCCAGTAATCGCGGTCCTCGGCGTCTACGGAGCGGAGCTGCTCGCCGTGTTCGGATCCGCGTACACCCGTGGATACTTCCCGCTCGTGGTGTATCTGGGCGGCGTGTTCGTCGGGAGCGCCGTCGGGGCGACCGGGTGGCTCCTCATGATGACCGACCACCAGTACGCCAGAATGATACTCGACTGGCTGCTCGCCGTTCTCAACGTCGCCCTCACCTACGTCTTCGTTCTCCAGTACGACCTCGTCGGGGCAGCCCTCGGAACGTCGGCGGCCATCGCCGTCCAAAACGGAGTACAGGTCCTGCTCCTCCGTCGGTTCGAAGGGTTATGGCCGTTCGACAGGACCTTCCTGACGCCGCTGGCGGCTGGGGGCGTCATGGTCGCCTGTATGCTCGCGGTCCGGGAGGCGCTTCCAGGTCTCGTCGCCGTTGCTGTCGGAACGCTCGTCGGTATTGCTGCCTACCTCGCGACGCACCGACTGCTTGGGGTCGATCCCCGAGATCGACTCGTCGTCGCCACGCTGGCTACGGAGTACCGCGAAACCCTCGCCGAGTGGTCCCCGATCGGGGGGCGCTAGGACTCCTCGCGGCACGCTTCGCGGTCTGACGCGAAGTACTCGACGAGCCGCTCGGCCGCCTCGACCGCACGCGGCGTCACCA
>CAYRWH010000283.1:0-1815 GCA_964427935.1 uncultured Halobellus sp.
AGAGGTCGGTCAAGAGCCGGACGCTGCGGGTGTCGCGCGCTCCGACGGAGGTGAGACGAATGAGTGAGCTGCTCCCGCTGAGTGAGTTGCTCCTTCCGTTGGCGGTCGTTGTCCCCATCGTGGCGGCAACGCTTCCGTTGGCGCTCGGGCTCCGATTCGACGATGTCGGCTGGTCGATCGCGGCGGTCACGACCGTCGGTCTCGTCGGCGGCGCAAGCGCAATTGCGGCCGAGGTGTACACAGTTGGCCGATTCTCCCACGAGCTCGGCGGCTACCAGCCCCCCGTCGGGATCGAACTCGTCGCCGACGAGCTCTCCGCGGCGGTGCTCGTCCTGATCGCCGTCGTTGCCGCGGCGACGCTCGCCTTCTCTCGGGTCGCCGGCCCGCGAGGAAACGCGTTCTACAGCGGGTACCTCCTGTTGACCGGGGGACTCTCGGGCGTGGTGCTCACCGGTGACCTGTTCAACCTGTTCGTCTTCTTGGAGATTGTCGGGCTCACAACGTACGCGCTCATCGCCGCCGACCGGTCGGGCGCGAGCGCGTACGCCTCCTTAAAATACCTCATGCTCGGGACGGTCGGCGCGTCGCTGTACCTCGTCGGCGTCGGATACGTCTTCCTCGCAACGGGGTCGCTGAACATGCTCGACCTCCAGACGCAGATCGTTGAACAGGCGTCGTACACGGACCCGTTGATACAGGCCGGGTTCGCCTTCATCGTGGCCGGTTTTGCGTTGAAAATCGCCCTGTTTCCCGTCCACACCTGGCAGCCGGACGCCTACCAGCGCGCGCCGGACTCGGTGACGACCTTCGTCGCCGCGCTGGTGTCGACGGCGGGCGCGTACGCGCTCATCCGGGTGACCTACACCGTGTTCACGGTCGACTTTCTGATCGCAAACGAGGCGATAACGACCGTGCTGCTCGTCGTGTCCGGCGTTTCGATCCTCGCGGGCTCCGCGCTCGCGGCGATGCAGTCGGATCTCAAACGAATGTTCGCGTACTCTTCTGTCGCACAGTTCGGCATGATCGCTGCCGCGGTCGCGCTCGCTAACGAGTGGGCACTGCTCGGCGGGATCGTCCACCTACTCGGTCACGGCCTGTTGAAATTCGGGCTGTTCCTCGCTGCCGGGCTACTCGCGCTCGGATACGGTGCGCGGCGCGTCGAGGACCTCGCAAGTCTCGCTCGCCGCGCGCCGTACACCGCGGGGTCGCTCGCGGTACTTGGTCTCGCCTTGGTTGGTATCCCGCCCTCGATCGGCTTCCTCGGCAAGTGGTACATCGCCTTCGGGGCCGTACAAGAGAGCGGCGCCGGCGGCGGCGCGGTCGGAATCGGGATCGCGGCCGTGATATTCATCAGCACGCTGTTCACGCTCGCGTACGTCGCTCGGCTGATAGAGCAGTTGTACTTCGCCGGCGTTGGCCTCGACGACGGCCACGACACGGGTGCCACCGACGGCCACGAAGACGGCGTCGCCGCAGACGGCGGCCATCGGGAGTCCGACGCCACCGAAGCGACCGATCCGGACCCGCCGACCGTTTCAGACGCGCCAACCACTCCGGAGCCCGGTGCGCCGACGACGTTCGGCGTTCCGGATCGCGTTCCAACCGGGGCGTTCGTCGTCCTGTTGGTCGCTACCGCTACCGCCGTCGCGCTCGGATTTGCCGGGGCGACGTTCGCGAACCTGTTCGACCCGTTCCTCAGTGAGGTGTTCGCATGACTGACATTCCACTAGCCGACCCCCGACCGCTGTTGGCAGTCCTCGTCTCGTTCGTCGCGACGGCGTTCATCGTCGCGTCGTATCGCTCGCCGAACGTTCG
>CAYRWH010000284.1:0-1761 GCA_964427935.1 uncultured Halobellus sp.
CCCTCTCTCGAGAGTGTATCCGGCTTACACGAGCGCAGTCGTGTCGCCATCCGGACGGGTCCGACCCGGCGTTCTCACTTCTCGCTCTCCGGGAGCGTCGTCCCCGCTCTGTGCTCGGAGATGATGCGGTCGAGCCGCTCGGCCTTCTCGTCACGGCGTCGACGCTCCGCGCGCGACTCCCAGTCCTCCGTTGCGGCCTCCAGTTCCGTCTCGTCGGCGACCGCCAGCTCGTCGACTTCGCGAACGGGAACCGCCTCGGCCGGCACCACCGGAATCCCGTGATCGAACAGTACCTGATCGGCGACCTCGGAGAGGTTGCCGTCACGGATCACCGCTCGCGGTTGCACGTCGGCCAGCCGCTCCGCGGTTCGCCGTCCCGCACCGGAGGCGTCACGAAGGTAGACGACATCGCCGGCGACGAGTCCGTACGCCTCGTCGGCGGTGTCGAGCGCATCGAGCGTGAACTGCTCGACCACTTTCACGCTGACGAGTCCCTGTCCCTCCGCGACATCCGCAAAATTCGAATGGTCGAGTTTCCACAGCTGCTTAAGAGTCTCCACCTTTCGTTCGAGATCAGCAACCGTCTCGCGGGCCTCATCGCGCTCGCGTTCAAGCCGCTCCGTCTCACGTTCCAGCCGTGAGACCTCCCGGCGGGTGCGTGCCTCGATCCGTTCCTCGCGTTTGGCGTCCGACAACGCTTCCTCCAGCTCCGCGATTCGATCGTCGCGATCGTCGAGGTCCGACTCCAGCGACTCCGCGTGCGACTCCAATCGTTCAACCCGCTCGCGGAGCCGCCGAATCGTCTCTTCCTCCTCGCTCCGCTCTGGCTCGGTCGGGTCTGCGTCCGGCTCACCGCCCTGTCCGTCCTCGTCGTCAGGGTCGTCCCGGAGGTCCTCGATGACCGCCTCGACGGACGCGCCGCCAGCGACGACGCCGGCGATCACCGCCTCACGGTCGAGGCGCGGTGGGGTCTTCTCTGTGATCCGTTCGAACTGGTCTGCGTGGTCGTCGTAGGCGTACAGCGCAGCCGCCAACGCGTCCCGCTCGTGGTCGTTCTCGTAGGCCGCCTTCCGGGTCCGGTGGAGCTTCTCATCGACTGGCAGGTCGGTCGTCGGACGCCAACCGGCTGCGTCGAACGACCGCCGGTACTTTTCGACGGTCTCAGGCATCGGTTCAACATCGGCCGCAACGATGATCGGACGGCCCTGCTCGATTATCCACTCCGTCACCGCGGCGGTGTCGGCGGTTCGCGATGAGTACAGTGCGTGAACGGTGCCGTCGAGCCCGACGACGGCGGCCGCGGTCGTCGTTCCGGGATCGATCCCGACGATGACGCGGTCGCGACGCTGGACGAGCGGCTCGTACTCGATCCCGTCGCGACGCTCGCGTTCAACCTCCACGCGCACGTCGCCCGCCCGGGAGTTCGACACGGGGATATCCTCGGGCCGGGCCTGGACGGTAAACACGGCGTTCGAGTAGCCGCCGTACTTCTCGGTGACGTCACGGTCGTACTCGAGGTTCTCCTCCCGGAGCTTCTTCTCGACCTGTCGGCTCCGCTTTTTCACGTTGCCGTGGATCCGTCGGGTGTATCGGTCCTGGCTCCAGCCGCCTTTGCCGGTTGAGCGCCCCCGCGAGACCTTGACCGTCGTCTCGTCGGTGAACGCGGTTACCTCGTGGCCGACGTTGGCGGCGGCGAGGCGGGCAGCCGCCTCCGCCTCCTTCATCGGTTTCTTCCCGTACGGGATCCCGTGGCGGGAGGCG
>CAYRWH010000285.1:0-1742 GCA_964427935.1 uncultured Halobellus sp.
TTCGCAACACGGCGACTGCTCGTAGCTGGAGGGTCGCCTTCTCTGCGCGGTTCATGCGAGTGATCGTGATCGCACAAGTATGAATACATCGAAGTCGCGTTCGCGGTCGATACACAAAAGGGTGGGACGTGCGGGCGAGAGTACTGTCGACCGGTGGTCGTTGCTACTCCTCGACTGAGTCAAAGAACACGTCCGGATCGGTAACGCCGAACTCGACGTGATCACGGTCGTCGAGCGGGCGGAGTCGGATCGTGATCCCGCCGGCGCGTTCGGCCGCGGTGTGGAGGTCCTCTGCGTCGGTTCCGAGCACGAACGTCGGCACACAGAGGGCGATCTCGTCGCTCTCGCTCTCCGCGACGACGAGTCGGAACCGCGTCGAGCCCTCGTTGGCTCCGTACACCTTGACCCCGTCGAGCGTGTCGGGATCGACGGTCTCGTTCGCCTCGTCGAACTCCGAACCCGGCAGCAGAACGTGGAGTCGCGCTTCGTCGACGACCGCGTTCACGTCTCCCGGGTGTAGGGCGACTGCCGTCCACCCGCGCTCGCGATACGCCTCGGCAGTCGTGTCGGTGTCGGTCAACACGTCGTCCCATCGTTCGGTCAGCTCCGCGCCGTTCATACTCCGCGGTGTCGGCGTGTCGTGTTAAACGCTTGCTCCCGGCGATCGGATACTGTTCGAGTGAGCAAGAACTCCGGGACACCACCGCCGTGATGAGGGCTATCTGACCACAGACCTTATATTAGCGGAAGATATTGATGCTTCTATGCCACGAGATGACGAGACGATGGATCGGCGCACGTACCTCACGTACGTCGGCGGGACGGCAGCAGCAGTCGGCCTTGCCGGCTGCGCGGACGACGACGACCCAGGCGACGACGGTACCGGGGACGACTCCGATGATGGCTCCGATGACGGTGAGTTGCTTCGCGAGTTCGACGAGGAACTCGCTGACGACCCGAGTCGACTGGAACTGCTTGAACACGCGAACGGACTCGCAAGTACCCTCTCCCCGTGGGTGTTCCTCCACCAGCAGTACAGCATCTACGGACTCAGCGAGGACATCGAATGGGAAGTCCGCGAGGACGAGGATATAATCGCCCGCCAGATCGAGACCGATCTGGAGGAGATGACGGTCACGCAGGGAACGTTCCCGACGACGCTCGACCCCGTCGGTCACAACGACACGCCCACGTACAACGTCATCGATCAGGCGTACGAGCCCGTTCTGTATCGGAACCTCGACGGCGACGTGATCGGCCTTATTGCGACCGACTGGGAGCGGCTCGACGACAACACAATCTCCTTCGAGATCCGTGACGATGTCACGTTCCACTCGGGCAACGACCTCACCGCCGAGGATGTTGCGTTCAGCATCAACCGAACCAACAATCCGGACGTTAGTGACCAGGCGGGCGTTATCGGCAACATAGACGAGGCGTACGCCGAGGACGGCGATGTCGTCGTCGAACTCAACGCCGTCGAACCCGCGATCTTCCGGAATTTCGCCTCGTTCGGTCGCGTGATGGAGGAAGCGTGGACCGAGGATCGCTCGGAAGGCGAGCTCGCTACCGAAATCAACGGGACGGGCGCGTACGAACTTGAGGAGTTCTCGGATGGGAGCCAGGTCGTCTTCGAACGGTACGACGACTACTGGGGCGAGAACAATGCCTCCGACCGCGTCGTGTTCCACGCGGTTTCCGACGAGGGGACCCGCGTCGACCGGCTGCTCTCCGGCGAGAGC
>CAYRWH010000286.1:0-1724 GCA_964427935.1 uncultured Halobellus sp.
CTCACCCGCTCCATCACGCGGTTGACGACGAGCGTGTTGACAGGGATTCCGAACTCGTCGAGCCGGCTGATCAGTCGCTCGGACTCGACAACGCTCATCTCCTCAGGGATCATCACAACGCGGAAATCTGTACGCGTCGGGTCCTGTAACACCCCCCGGAGGCGCTCGATCCGGGACTGTAGCTCCTCAAGGTCTGCGGAGGGATCAGCCCCGTCGTCGCCGCCGAACATCCCTTTTAACCCGTCCATCATCCCCGAAAAGCGCTGGCGGAGCTTCATCACCCGGCCGATCATCGAGTCCATAATCTCGGGTAGCTGAAGCAGTCGCAGCGTGTGGCCTGTTGGCGCGGTGTCGACGATTACGCGGTCGAACCGAGTGTCGTCGAGGTACTCGAGCAGCTGCCGCATCGCCGCAGCCTCGGCCGCGCCGGGCATCGTCCCGCCAAAGAGCGACCCGGGTGCCTCGTCCATCCCCTCGGCCGCGTCCTCGGCCATTCCTCCAGCACCGCCCATCATCCCGCCCATCGCGTCGCCCATGTCGCCCATTCCGCCGAGAGGGTCGCCGTCGGCTCCGAACATCCCTTCATCCATCGCGTCGTCCGGATCGATCTCGGCTGCGAAAAGCGGCATGTCATCGCGAACTCGTGCCGGCTCTGCGGGGACATCGATCCCGAGCGTATCCGACAGCGAGTGTGCCGGGTCCGTGGAGACGACCAGCGTCCGGACGCCCCCAGCCGCCGAAGACAACCCGGTTGCGGCCGCCATCGTCGTCTTTCCGACGCCACCCTTCCCACCGTACAGCACGTATTCGGGCGCGTCGACACCCTGTGGGAGGCGGGTTCCGTCACTCTCGGTGAGGGCGGCGTCAGAGTCGGTACGCTCCGAGTCGCCGACCTCCGAGTCGTCGTCGGCATCCGGCTCGTCGACACGGTCAACCGGCTCGACGTCGATATCGTCCATGAACGACACTGGTGGCGGCCCATTTGTGTACCCGTCGGTCCGAGGCGAGATGAGATCAACAAATGGGGAATGAACCCGGTCTGAGAGCGATTGGTCGGTGATCGTCCCCGCTACACCGATCCGTCTAGCCGATCGACGACCGCTTGGAGGTCCGCTTCGGTCTCTATCTCTCGTTTCACGTTCTCACGACGGCGGACAGCGCCCGAGTCGGCCTCGTATGCCCGAACGTACTCGGCACGGGTGTGTTCGTCGAACGTGTGCCGGATGGCGAAGTAGCCGTCCGGAACGATCGTTCCACACACTTTACACTCGTGACGCTGGTGGTCGCGCGTCTGATGGAGGATGAGCGGCTCTACGCCGTCGAAGACGGCGTCACAGCCGTCGATCCCACACGCCCAAGGAACCATACCCAGATAGTGCCTGCCGGGGGCGTTAACGGTTTCCCCCGACGGCGAACGATACGCCTTTGAGTTGCTGTACGGTAGTCTGTCCCGTGAGCCGACCCCGAACGCGTGTCGACACCCACGTGAAGGTGCTGGACGAGCGCGTCGTCGCCCGCGCAAAGGAGCGTGGAATTGACGCGCTCGTGTACGCGCCACACTTCACGCGGCTGCCGACGATCCGCGAGCGTGCTGCCCGCTACAGCGACGACGACCTGACGATTGTTCCCGGTCGAGAGGTGTTCACCGGCGACTGGGGGAACCGTCGCCATCTGCTTGCGCTCGGGCTCTCGGATCCGGTCCCCGACTACATCACCTTCGAGGG
>CAYRWH010000287.1:0-1712 GCA_964427935.1 uncultured Halobellus sp.
GGCGGATCGCCAGCCGTGGATCGTGGCGGATCGCCAGCCGTGGATCGGGGCGGATCGGCGGCGAATCCCGAAAAGCAGATTGCCAGCACCCGGGAGACGGACCGACGAGACGCCCGCCTCAGCGGCCTCGATCGCTGGGTCCACGCGCTGTTCGCCCGGCACGCCGACGACCGTCGACACGACGCGGACCGGCGACGGTATCGCGGGTGTGACCCCTCGACCGGGTTCGAGACGTACCTCGCTCGGACGTACGCGCTCTCGTGGGTGGTCGGCGTCGTCGTCCTACTCACGACAGTAGCGGTCGGACAGGCGGCTCTCCCGGACACGGCGGCCACGGCGGAGGCGACGTTCGTGGAGTCGAATCCCGTGCTCCCCGTCGGAATTACCGACGTTCCGGGACCAGTTTTTGTCGGTGGCGTAGCGCTCGCGGCTGGACTCTGTGCCAAGCGGGCGACAATCGCCGGCGGCGGGCTCTACCTGCGATGGCTCGTCTCGGCTCGGCGAACCCGGATCGAGCGAACCTTGCCGGGAGCCGTTCGGTATCTCGACGCGCTCTCCTCTGGCAGCGACGACGCCCGGACGATGCTCGCGAAGGTGGCCGCAAACGACGCGTACGGCGGAACCGCGACATCCTTCAGAAAGGTACTCAACGCGGCTCGATTGACGGGAAGCCTCGACACCGGCCTCGGGCGCGTCGCCCGCGACACCCCCTCACGAGACCTGCTTGCCCCCTTCCTGTTGAAGTTCCGCCAACACGTCTCACAGGGTGACGAGGCGCTCGCGGAGTTCCTCGGGACCGAGAGTCGGCTGCTCGCGCACCGGCAGGAGCACGCACGAACCCGGGCACGACGCTACCTGAAACCGCTCGCGGAGCTGTTCGTGCTCGTACTCGTGTTGCCTGCGCTGCTCGTGATTGCGGTGACGGTGGCGAGCGTGTTCGCGCCGGCGCTCCTACGGCTGATCGACACGCCAGTCGGTGCGGTCTCGCCGCGGGCGGTCGCCGTGTACGTCTCCATCGGGTTCCTGCTCGTCGTCGGGGCAATCGGCATCGCTGCGATCGGCGCGCTTCGCCCGATCGACTCCCGACGACGGTACCGCCATCCCGGGACCATCCGCGGGGTGATTGCTACCGCTCCCTCGAATCCGGCCAGTGTATCGGTCCTCGCGCTCATTCCGGCCGCGGCCGTCGCCGGGTGGCTCGCGTACGCCGGCTACACCCTGGTGAACGTCTCGCTTCTGTCCTACGTCGTCTTCGCCGTTCCGGTCGGACTCGTTGCGGCCCGTCGCGACCGGATCGACGACGCAAAAGACCGTCGGATCGCCGAGTTCGTCTACGCGGTCTCCGAACACGCGTCGGTCGGCCGGCCCTTTCCGGAGGCGGTCGCGACCGTGGCGGACGAGGCCGATCTGGGCGTGTTGCGGGCCGACGTTGCTGACCTCGCCTTTAACCTCTCGCTGACAACGACCGCCGAGCGGGAGGGAGTCGAGCCCGGATCGGCGGCCGCGTCGACATCACCCGACGCACCCACCACACAGGGAGACGTTCGGGCGGCCGCGCTGGACCGGTTCGTCAACCGGGTCGGGACGCCGCTGGCCGAGCGAACGATTGGGATCGTCAGCGGAGCGTTGAACGCGGGGAGTACGGTTGATGACGTGTTCGAGACGCTTCGAGTCGAGGTCGACCGCCTGAGCCACGAGAAGCGCGCGCTTCG
>CAYRWH010000288.1:0-1706 GCA_964427935.1 uncultured Halobellus sp.
GCGTGGGACGAGTACAACGTCACCGGCGAGGGACAGACGATCGCGATCCTCGATACGGGTGTCGACGCCGACCACCCCGACTTCGACGATCGAGTCGTCGATCAGGAGGACTTCTCCGGTGACGGACTCGGCGACGAAAACGGTCATGGCACGCACGTCGCTGGGATTGCCGCCGGGAGCGGCGACCTAAGCGACGGCCAGTACACTGGCGTCGCCCCCGAAGCCGAGATCATGGACGTGAAGGTGCTCGGCGACTTCGGCACCGGCTTCCGGTCGGACATCATCGAGGGGATGGAATACGCGGTAGACAACGACGCTGACATCATCTCGATGAGCCTCGGTGGCGGCTTCGATGGTGCCGACGACCCGTATCAAGAGGCTATCGCGAACGCGTACGACGCCGATGTTCCGGTCGTCGCATCGGCCGGGAACTCCGGTCCTGACTTCGAGACGGTCGGCTCGCCTGCCGCGGTCGAGCAGGCGATCGCCGTCGGCTCCAGCGACGACGACGAGTTCGTCTTCGAGTACTCCTCCGCTGGCCCAGCCGAATTTACCTACGCGATGAAGCCCGAGGTGAGCGCGCCCGGTACCGAGATCGAGGCGGCCGGGAGCCAAGACGCTGGCGAGGCCCCGTACACACAGAAGACCGGCACCTCGATGGCGGCCCCGCACGTGAGCGGGCTGGTCGCGCTCCTCGAAGAGGAGAAGGGTGACCTCGATGTCTCGACCATCGAGAACATGCTCGTCTCGACCGCCGACTTCGACGACGACGAGCGCGTGTACAGACAGGGTGGTGGCGAGGCCCACGCCCCGTCGCTGCTCGGGTCGGACATCATCGTCCACGACGCGGTCAACAGCTTCGGACTGTACGACGAGGCGACGACCGAGAGCGACGTGATCGCCGTCGAGAACGTCGGAAACGAGACACACGAGTTCGACATCGACGCGACGCTGACGAACGAGGAGGCCGACGAGAACCTCGACGATCAGATCTCGGTGAACACCACGAGCGTCACGGTCGAACCCGGCGAAACGGAGTACGTCGAGTTCGAGTTCGACACAGAGGGCGCGTTCGGCTACAACGCCGGCAAAGTGATGTTCGACGGCGAGGACGCGGACTACCACGCGATCCTCGGATTCACCAAGGCGCTCGAAGTCACCGTCGAGAAGCACCTCCACTCAGACAGTGTGAGTCCGGCAACCGACGGTGACTACATCCGGGCGTGGGACGGCGACACCGGGTTCATTTACGACGAGCTCGGTGCCGACTGGACCATGGTCGACGACGATGTCGCGCACCACTCGTTCCTGATATTCGACGAGGAGGCTGAGCTCAGCTTCTGGTCCTCTGGACAGCTCGAAGCCGAGGAGGGCCAACTACAGGGTGACGTCGTCCAGACGATAGCCGAGGATGTCCATGTCGATACGGATGACAGCCACGTCACCCTCGACGAGACCGAGACGGTCGAGCGGACGTTCGACACGTCCGAACTGTACGACGATCCGTTCCTCGATGTCTTCGAGACGGACAGCTACGACGCAACGCTGTATGCCAACGACGACGAGATATCGGGAAGCTTCTCGCAGGGCTTCTCCGGTGACTTCGGCATCGTCACCACGCACGTGACGCCCGTCGACGACGGCCACGTGACTAACGTGAGTTCGGCGGCCCTGTTCTACCCCGAGTACCAGACCGACGAGGGGAT
>CAYRWH010000289.1:0-1705 GCA_964427935.1 uncultured Halobellus sp.
TTGCAACCATGGCAAGGTTGCGTGATACCACTACACTACCGGTGCGCGCTTCGCAACTACACCTCGTCGGGTCGCATATTTAAATCTGTCACATCCTCCTTGGCGGTCGGTGCGATCATCAAGATCAGGTCACGGGTCGTGTGGTTCCTCACCGTCTGCTCGGTCAGACCGAATCGCTGCGGCGTGCGTCTCCACAAGCCTCTCAAACGCGGTGGCTTCGGCCGCCTCCTGTGTCTGATCGTCGCGCCGATCGCGAAGCCGGGCTTTGATGACCCGGAGCGCGTCCGGTTTCCCCTCCGCGATCTCGTCGGCGACCGATCGCGGATCGCCGACGACTCGGGAGACCAGCCCGGTCCGGAGAGCCTCATCAGCGTCGAGAACTCGACCAGAGAGCGCGAACTCCAGCGCGTTGCCCTCGCCCATAACGCGGGGGAGTCGGAGCGTCCCACCCCACGCGCCGAACAGCCCGAGTGTGACGCCGGGCTCCGCGAACGTCGCCTGCGGCGTCGCGACGCGAACGTCGGCCGCGAGCGCGAGTTCGACGCCGCCGCCGCGGGCCGGCCCGTCGATCCCACAGACGACGACCGAGTCCCCCGCAGAGAGAGCGGTGGCAACTCGCTGTCCCTGTCGGGCGAAGGCGGCCGGGTCGTCGAGCGTCGAGACGACATCAAGATCGGCACCCGCACAGAACGCGTTACCCGCCCCGTGGAGGTAGACAACCGGTTCCGTCGCGTCCGTGATCTCGGTCCGGAGCGCAGAGAGATCGTCGGGCCGTAAGGCGTTTCGCTTGTCCGGCCTGTCCATCGTGAGGACCCGTACTGACCCCTCACTGTGGCTGCGTATCATGCCATGAGGAGGGGGTCGTTTCCAAAGGTCTTTGCCCTTGCCTGTCGAATTAGACGCTGATGGATGATATCGCGCGAGCGCGTAATGCCGCGCTCGAAGCGCTCGCGGACATCGAGCCGGAGCAGCTCCGTGAGACGCTCGATGAGCGGCTTGCTGACGCGGCGGTGACACCGGGTGTGTTGTCGCTCGTCACTGCCCGTGCGCTCGACCCGGACGTTCATCTCGATACTGTCGTCGACCGGGCTGCCGGCGTCCAACTTATTTATGAGGGGCTTCGTCTTACTCGTCGACTCTCTCACGAGGAGCCGTGGGAATCCACGGCGACCCCGGGTGCCGATATCGACGCCGACATGGATGTCCTCGCCGCCGACGTGCTCGTCTCGCGGGGCTTCTCCCTGCTCTCTCACACCGGTGCGGCCGCCGCGGCAGTCGAAGTAGTGCGGTCGTTCGGGCGCGACCAGACCCGCCGTGATCGGCCGGGAGTCGACCCAGACGAGGCGGCCGCGCTCGACAGGAATCTGGAGGTGGACGCTCTCGAACTCGCCGTCGTCGCCGGGACGACCGCAGTCGGCGGGGATCCACCCGCAGAGCTGCTCGAATACGCCCGCGAACTCGCCGCCGACTACGACGGGGAGTTCCCCCCACCGGGGCGCGCACTCCCCGAGACGACCGCCGACCGGATCGCGGACATCTCGGACCGAGCCGTCAGCGCGACGGAGCGGTGACGACGCCCAAACCTGCCGGACCAGAGGCGTGCCGGCATCGAATCGAAACCCCTAAAGTCAGTTCCGGACAACGAACGAACGCGCCTGGGTAGCTTAGCGGTAAAGCGCGTCCTTGGTAAGGACGAGAGCCCGGG
>CAYRWH010000290.1:0-1691 GCA_964427935.1 uncultured Halobellus sp.
CGAAAGAGACCCTCTCGGACCTGAAAGGCCACCAGAAGGGCGACCTGTTGAGCGGCGACGAGAGCGACGAGATTGTCGAGGCGTACGACGACGTTCGGACGGAGCTCGTCGAAGACCAGCTGGATGCCGGCCTCGACCACGTCGTCGAGGGACAGGCGCGCTGGGACGACATGATCGCGCACCCGCTGACGGTCCACGACAACGTCGAGACCGGCGGGATCGTCCGCTACTACGACAACAACAACTTCTATCGTGACCCGCGTGTCACCGGCAACCTCGACTTCTCCGGCGATGTCGCTGGTGAGCTGGAGGCGGCCACGGAGCTCATTTCGGGGGACGCCCCGCTGGCCGCGGCGCTTCCGGGCCCGTACTCGCTCGCCGACCTAGCCACGGACGAACACTACGGCGATACGGCCGAGTTCCAGGCCGCAATCGCCGAGTTCCTCGCCGGGGAACTCGAAGCGTTTCCTGACCACGAGACGCTGTTCCTGCTGGAGCCTTCGCTGGTAGAGAATCCGCCCGCCGAGGGGACTGAGGGGCGTGCGACCTCAGCTATCCAGACGGTTGCGGACGCGACGGACGCCGACGTAGTCGTTCACACGTACTGGGGCGCGCTCGATGAGAAGCTGTACGCCCACTTGGTCGACGAGGCGGGCGCGGACGCGCTCGGGCTCGATCTCGTCGCCGGCGACCGCGACACGACCGTCTACAACGTTCAGGAGTACGGCGCAACCGACTCGGTCGCGCTCGGCATCGTCGACGGGCAAAACACGCTCGTCGAGGACCCTGAGACGATCGCGGAGCGCGTCGAGTGGTTCGAGGGGCAGGCTCCTGCCGCCGAGTTCGACACCACATACCTGACGCCGAACACGGAGCTGTTCTACCTCCCGTCGAATAAGTACCGTGAGAAGCTGGCTGCGCTGGCCGCCGGCACGGAGGTGCTCGCGTAATGGTCCGCGCTCCCGAAGCAAACCGCGAGCAGTTCCGGCCGGCCGACCACCCGAACGACTCGTTCCTGCTCACGACTGTCGTTGGCTCGTATCCGAAGCCGAAATGGCTCAACCGTGCCGACGAGCTCGTTGACGACCCCGACTCGAAGTTCGACGAGAGCGACCTGGCGGAGGCTCACGACGACGCCTGTCGGCTCATCACGCACGAACACGAGCGCGCCGGGCTTGACACGGTGGTCGACGGCGAGATGCGTCGCAACGAGATGGTCGAGTTCTTCGCCGACCGCATCGATGGGTACGAATTTAACGGCCCCGTGAAGGTATGGGGGCACAACTACTTCGACAAGCCAAGCGTGACTGAGGAGGTCGCGTACGACGAGCCGTGGCTGGTCGACGAGTTCGCGTTCACGACGAACGCCGCGGAGAAGCCGGTGAAGGTCCCGATCACGGGACCGTACACGCTCGGCTTCTGGGCGTTCAACGAGGCGTACCCCTCGACCGAGGAGCTCGTGTACGATCTGGCCGACCTCGTCAACGAAGAGGTCGAGAAGCTGGTCGAGGCGGGCGCTCGCTACATCCAGATCGACGAACCTGCGTTGGCGACGACTCCGGAGGATCACGCCATCGTCGGCGAGGCGCTCGAACGGATCGTCTCCGGTATCCCGGAGGACGTGCGGATCGGACTCCACGTCTGTTACGGCGACTACTCGCGGATCTACCCCGAGATCAACGACTATCCGA
>CAYRWH010000291.1:0-1686 GCA_964427935.1 uncultured Halobellus sp.
CCATGGTAGACGTAAGCCAACACGAACTCGTCCCGGACCACGTTCTGATCGACGACCCGGAAGAGGTCAACGCGGTTCTTGACGAGTACGACGTGAAAAAGACGAATCTGCCCAAGATCAAACGCACCGATCCCGCGACCCCGGACAACGCCGAAGTCGGGGACGTGGTGAAGATCATTCGAAACTCCCGCACGACCGATGAAGCGGTCGTGTACCGATTAGTCGTCTCATGAACAGACAAGACCGACGCGTGGTGTCACGCGAGTATTTCTCCGACGAACGGCTCGCCGAACACCACTTCCGATCGTTCAACAACTTCCTCGACCGCGGGATACAGGAAGTCGTCGACGAGAAGGAGACTATCGAGACCGACATCGGAGATAAGGAGGGCCAAGAGCCCGTCTACGTCGAACTCGGCGATGTGCGGATGGTTACGCCGCGCGTCCGCGAGGCCGACGGCTCCGAAGAACTGCTGTATCCGCAGGAGGCCCGGCTTCGAAACATCACCTACTCCGCGCCGGTGTTCATGGAAATGTCCATCGTGCGCGGCGGAGAAGATGAGCCGGAGACCGTCGTCGACACGACGGAGACGAAGGTCGGCCGGATGCCGATCATGGTCGGCTCGAACAAGTGTAACATGGCCGACTTCACCGACGAGGAGCTCATCGACATCGGTGAGGACCCCGTCGATCCCGGCGGCTACTTCATCGTCAACGGCTCCGAGCGCGTGTTGATGACCTCGGAGGACCTCGCACCGAACAAGATTCTCGCCGAGTACGACTCGAAGTACGGCGACGAGATTCAGGTCGCCAAGACGTTTTCACAGCGACGCGGGTACCGCGCCCTCGTGCTGTGTGAGCGGAACCGCGAGGGGCTACTCGAAGTGTCGTTCCCGTCCGTCTCCGGATCGATCGACTTCGTCACGCTCGTCCGCGCGCTCGGGCTCGAATCCGACGAGGAAATCGTCCACCGCGTCTCCGACGACCCCGAGATTGTGAAGTTCATGCTGGAGAACTTAGAGGAGGCGTCAGTCCAGACCACCGAGGAGGCGATCGAGACCCTCGGTGAACGCGTCGCCTCCGGGCAAGGAAAGAACTACCAGCTCAAGCGGGCGAACTACGTCATCGACCGCTACCTCCTCCCGCACCTCCACGAGGAGGGCGTCGACGAGGAGGACGTGCGGATCAACAAGGCGTACTACCTCTGTCGGATGGCCGAGGCGTGTTTCGAACTCGCCTTGGAACGCCGCGAGGCCGACGACAAAGACCACTACGCGAACAAGCGGCTCAAGGTCTCGGGCGACCTGATGCGTGACCTGTTCCGGACCGCCTTGAACAAGCTGGCACGCGACGTAAAATACCAGCTTGAGCGTGCGAACATGCGAAACCGGCAGCTTACCGTCAACACGGTCGTTCGGTCCGACGTGCTGACCGAGCGGCTTGAACACCCGATCGCGACGGGGAACTGGGTGGGTGGCCGCTCGGGCGTCTCCCAGCTCGTCGACCGGACGGACTACATGGGCGTTCTTTCGCACCTGCGCCGCCTGCGCTCACCGCTGTCGCGGTCGCAGCCGCACTTCGAGGCGCGGGACCTCCACGCGACTCAATGGGGTCGTATCTGCCCATCCGAGACGCCGGAGGGGCCGAACTGTGGACTCGTGAAGAACTTCGCACAGGCGATGGAGCT
>CAYRWH010000292.1:0-1683 GCA_964427935.1 uncultured Halobellus sp.
GAGACGGCACCCACCGATCGACTGTTCGCGGAACCGGCACACCCCTACTCCGACGCGTTGCTCTCTGCAGTTCCTCGGATCGATCCGGACACGCGGACGGACCGAACCCTCCTGACCGGAACGGTTCCCTCGCCGATCGAACCGCCGTCGGGCTGTCGGTTCCACACGCGCTGTCCCGTGGTGATCCCGCCAGCGGACTGGGACGGTGACCAGTCGACGTTCCGCGCCACGTTCGCCTTCCGGAACCGCCTGCTCGACGGGGAGGTCGATCGGGACGCTGCAGCCGCTCGCCTCGGTACCGACGATTCCGAGCGGATCGCGACGTATCTCATTGAGCAGTCCCTTCCGACCGACATCGACTCGCTCCCGCCCGACGCGGCCGAGGTCGTACGCGAGGTGGCCGGCCTCGCCGCTACCGGCGATGACGACGCTGCGGCCGACCGGATCGAGGAAGCGTTCGTCTCGCCGTGTGAGACTGAACGCCCGAGTCGGGTGGCCGCGACCGCCGGAGACGCAGGCGAGATCACAGGAACGGATCCTGGGTGGGCGGCGTGTCACCGAAACGATCCCGACGCTCCGGGTACCACGCTCGCTGAGGATTGAGATGACGTGTCCGACGGGGGAGACTCAGTCGAATATCCGTTCTTTCGACGCCTCGCTGAACCCGTCGCTCGCGTCGTAGGCTGCTTCGTACACCCGACGGAGCTCGGCGACCGGATCGTCGTGATGATCGACACGGAGGTCGTGGTAGGCGGTCGTCTGTGGCGCGGAGACGACGACGGCAGCAGAGCTGTGTCCGCGTTTGTCGCCGCCTACTTCGCTGCCCGCTGCGAGCGCGTCTATCAGCCGTGGAACGGTGCCGGCGTCGACCGCGTCGGTCTCTTCGCCTTCGATAAACGCTTCGGCGGTTGCCGGGAGCGTCTCGTGGCCAGTCAGCATGTTTCCGGCGACCGTCACCCCGACTTCGGGATACGTCTCGTGCCCTGACCACCCCTCGGTATCGTCGCCCGTGTGCGCGAAAACGCTGTCGGCATCGACCCCGTGTAGCTGTCGGAGCTCCGCGTGTTCGTCCCGTTCAAGGACTCCGGAAAGCGCCTGTTCGAGCGGCACGTCTTCGAGCAATGCGATCCCTCGCCGGCCTAAACGGACGTTAACGAACGCTTGTGTGCTTACCGCTCCATGGTGTGCGGTATACGGTGCGAGTGCCCCCACGGCAGGAGCATCGGTCGCGACGGCGGTTCCGTACACCATCCCTGCCGAGGACTCCGCGCGAGCGCAGATGGAGAACGTCATACTCACGTATCTCGCCCCGACAAGTTAACTCTCACACCGAACGTATCCGGGTAAACAGTAAGGACACGTGACGGGGTCGTGGCTGTTACAGATTAGATCAACCTCGGTTCTATCAAGACACGCCCGGTTTCCGAACGCACAGACGGTCTCCTGTTACCCGCTGAATCGGTCCGGTGGATGTCTGTGATCGGTCGCCTGTTCGAAGGCGTATGCCAACTCGAACAGCCGAGGCTCGTCAAACTCGCGGCCGAGGAGCTCGACGCCGACGGGAAGCTCGTCGTCGGTGAATCCCGCTGGAACGACGATAGACGGAAGCCCCGTATGGGCGGCCAGCTCACAGTTCATTTCCTCAAAGGGCTGGTTGTCAGGGATCGTAACCGGTGGGATCCG
>CAYRWH010000293.1:0-1681 GCA_964427935.1 uncultured Halobellus sp.
ACCCGCCGAGCAAGCTCCGCGTTCGCGCGGCCCGGTTCGTCGAGGACGGCGAGCCGGTCGTCGAAGCCGAGTACGCCGAGTAACGTGTTACGGGCGACCTTCACCGGCTCGTCGTACGTGGGGGTCTTCGCCCGTGCGGTCGACGACCTCCTCCTCGTCAGGCCGGACGTCGACGACGACCTCGCCGACGAGCTCGGCGCGGAACTCGACGCGGACGTGCTTGCGACGACCATCGGCGGCTCCAACACCGTCGGATCGCTCGTCGCCGGCAACGAAAACGGCGTCCTCGTGTCTGAGCGCGCCACCGAGCGCGAGCGCGAGCGCGTTGCTGAGGTTGCCGACCGTGAGGTCCGTGAACTTCCCGGCCGGATCAACGCCGCCGGCAACGTCGTCCTCGCGAACGACTACGGCGCGTACGTCCACCCGGACCTCTCACGCGAGGCGATAACGAGGATCAAAGAGACGCTGTCGGTGCCGGTCGAGCGAGGCGACCTCGCAGACGTTCGGACGGTCGGTACCGCGGCGGTCGCCAACAACACCGGCGTCCTCTGTCATCCGAAGTCCCGCGAGGCGGAGCTACAGGCCGTCGAGGACGCGCTCGATGTCCGAGCTGACCTCGGAACGGTCAACTACGGTGCGCCCCTCGTCGGCTCCGGGCTCGTCGCAGCCGACGACGGCTACGTGGTCGGCGAGGACACCACCGGCCCCGAACTCGGCCGTATCGAGGAGACCCTCGGGTTTATCGACTGACGGGTCGGCCGGCCACGCTCCCTGATTTTAAGTCACCCTGTGGTGTCGTTGCCGGTATGGCCGCCATCGAGTGTACCGATCTCACGAAGTACTACGGAGACATCCGGGGGATAGAAGACATCTCATTCGTCGTCGAGGAGGGAGAGGTGTTCGGCTTTCTTGGACCCAACGGAGCAGGGAAAACGACAACCATTCGCACCCTCCTTGGCTTTCTCCAGCCGACGGACGGCGGCGGTCGTCTGCTGACCCACGACATCACCGACGAGACGGCACTCCGGCGCGCCCGCGAACGCGTCGGGTACCTTCCCGGAGATCCGGGTCTTGATACGGATCGGACCGCGGGTGCGTTTCTTGACCATCAGGCGGACCTCCGGGGGGACGCTCGCCGAGCCGCCCTCGTTGATCGGTTTGGGCTTGACGAGTCGCGCCGGATTGGAGACCTCTCGCGAGGAAACCGGCAGAAGGTCGCGCTTGTCGCCGCGTTTATGCACGATCCGGACCTGCTGCTGCTCGACGAGCCGACCTCGGGGCTCGACCCCCTCCTGCAGGAGTCGTTCCATCGGCTCGTTCGCGAACGCGTCGAGGCGGGCGCAAGTGTCTTGCTCTCCTCACACGTCCTCGGCGAGGTCGCTGCGCTGTGTGATCGGGTGGGCGTGGTTCGCGACGGCCGGCTCGCAGCCGTGGAGTCGGTTGATGCGCTGCGCTCGCGCGGCGGCAAGCGAGTTCGCGTCCGTGTCGGTGAAGATGTCAGCCGCGACGACTTCGAGATCCGTGGCGTGATGAATCTTCGTGTGGGCGACGCCGTCTCGTTCACGTGGACGGGCGAGTACGACGCGCTCATCGATCTGCTCGACCGATTCACGGTCCAGGATTTGGAGGTCGTCGACGCCCCACTGGAGGAAGCGTTCATGACGTTTTACGACGGCGAGCG
>CAYRWH010000294.1:0-1634 GCA_964427935.1 uncultured Halobellus sp.
CCCGAGGCGCGGAGCGCCTCGCTGCCGTGCGGGCGGCGTAGGCGTTCACGAGAGCGGAGCTCTCGTGAGCCAATCAGAACGCTACGCGTTCTGATGACGACGTAAGCAGCGTGGCGCGGAGCGCCACGGGCAGCCGGCGGCGGAGCCGCCGGCGACACCGCAACGAGGGAGCCTGCGACCGAGTGAGGAGCGCAGCGAGCGTACGCCGCCCGCACGGCTGGGGCTTTGGAAGTGTTCACCGACGATCCGTCGCCAACCACTTATAAACGAACAGCTGGAGATGTGGAAGCGGTCACCACAGCACCACCCATATATAAATCGCCGCCAGCAACACCACCAATCCACTTATAAACAACTACTCCAACGTATTGCGAGACCTACTCCCGCTGTCGTTTAAAATCCCGTGCCCAATTGACCGACAGTTCCGTTCGAGATCCCCTCTGGCAGCGAGGATTGTCAGGAGCCGGCCCCAGCCGGGTCGCCGCCGGCATCACGGCTTTCAATAGCATACGACTCCGACGGAGACCGTGAGCACACACGCAACAGCCGCCCGGGGAGATGATGCTCCCGACCGCCGGTTTAACGGGCCGTGGCTCCGCGTACTCGCGGTCACCGTCGCCGGATGGACCGCTCTGTACGCGCTCGAATGGACCCTGTTGGAGGCCGGCACTCCGGCGGGTGCTGCCGTTGGATTCACCCACGCGTACGTTCTCGCGCCGCTCGCGACCGCGACGATCCTGCTCGACGCGCTCTCGCTTGGCGAGCGTGGCATCGCCGACTTCGGCCTTTTTAAGTGGCTTTACGCGCTGGTCGCGCTGTTCGCCCCGCCGATCGCGGCTGTCTACTACGCGCACCGTGAGTGGCTGAAGCCGACGAACGCGGCGCTGTTAGGTGATCCCGAGGATCGCTCCTGACCCGGAAACGAGCCGGCGGCACCGATTTACCCTCTCAGCGGGAAAAAGCTACTATGAAGACGCCGAGCGGGACGGTCACGGCACTGTTTGTCGCCCCCGAGAGTGGTGCGGATCCGGAACACCGGGACTCAGTCGAGGTCGTTGACGGCGGGATCACCGGTGATCGCTATCAGCGTGGCGACGGCCACTTCCAACTCGATGCCTGTGCGGTCACGCTGGTCGCTGCCGAGGCGATAGCCAGCGTTCGCGAGGAGACGGGGATCGATGTCTCCGACGGCCGCCACCGGCGAAATATCGTCGTGGACGGGTTCGGGACTGGGATGGACGACCTGCTCGACGCGAGCGTGCGGGTCGGGACAGTGCTCCTCCGACCCACTCGCCGTCGACCCCCCTGCGCACACGTCGAGTCGCTTGCCGGCGAGGACGGACTCGCGAGCGCACTCCAGAATCGCGGGGGGCTCTGTTGTGACGTAATCGAACCGGGCACACTCTCCCTCGGCGACGAGGTACGGATCGAGCGTCCGGATCCGGAGGCGGCCGGGGCGGCGATCGCGGATCGGCTGCGATCGGAACGTGAGGAGTAGCGCCGCGGGACCGACCGACCGGTGAGCATTCGTCAGTTCTCTGGGAAGATGCTCTCCGGGATGTACGCCGAGACGGTCCAATTCGGCGCGTCGACGACCTCGCTGATCTTCAGGTCCATCGCGGCCGAACAGAGGA
>CAYRWH010000295.1:0-1629 GCA_964427935.1 uncultured Halobellus sp.
GGCATGACCGATACTCGCTCGACAGATCTCACCAGACGCCGACTGCTCGCGACCGGAGCGGCCGCCGGGGTTCTCGCGACGGCTGGTTGTCTGGGAACGCGTGAGGGTGAGGTCCCGGAGCCGGTGGTCACCGACGACAGCATCGAGGAGGACTGGCGGCTGGTCGACGAGTCCGACAGCGTCGCGTTCGAGGAGACGTTCGGGCCAGTCACGGTCAGCGCGCTCGAACGAACCGTCGTCTACGAGTACGTCGACATGGCTGAGGCGATCGCCGACGGCTTCGACGCGGACGGATCGCCGGTGACATTCTTCGCTGCTCGTATCGATCTCCGGCCTGCGCTCGACCGGCTTCCCGGCGGCTTCGGTCGGGACCGACTGATGGACGAGGTCCGTACAGCCGCGGAGGCAGCGTTCCGGGACCAGCTCCGTGGGAGCGGCGTAAGCGATGTCGAGCGTGTCGACAGCGGCGAAATAACGGTCGACGGCGGCCACACGGCCGCGACCAGCGAGTTCGTCGCCCGATTCGGCATCGACTGGGAAATTCCGCTCTCTGATGGATCGACGACGATCGACGATGTCGTCGAAATGAACGCTCGGCTCGCGGTCTGGCACGACGGTACTGACGTACTCATGTCAGGGGGCGCACACCCCACGGAGCCACTAAGCAACGTTATCGACCGATCGATCGACGGTCCCGTCGACGCAGAGGCGGTTCTCGGCGAACTGGTCGAGGACCCCGACGTGCTCTCTGCCGATCCGACGCTGTTTGCGGACGCGGTCGAGGCACTCATCCCCGCCGTCGAGTGAGACAGTCCTGTAACCGACCGCTTTAATCCGCGGCGCGTCCCCGAACGGATCATGTCCGACTCACAGCGATTCTCGTCGTTTGAGGTGATACCGGCTGTTGACGTCCAGGACGGGTCGGTCGTCCAGCTCGTCGGTGGCGAGCGCGGCACGGGAAAACGGTACGGCGATCCGGTGGAGGCTGCCGCACGATGGATCAACGCGGGTGCGAAAACGCTCCACCTCGTCGATCTCGACGGGGCGTTCGAGGGTGACCGCGCCAACGCCGAGGCCATCGAAGCGGTGGTCGCAGCCACCGACGACGAGGTCGGCCTCCAACTCGGCGGCGGCATTCGGACCGTTGCCGACGCCCGCGGGCTCCTCGATGCTGGAATCGATCGCGTGATCCTCGGTACTGCCGCCGTCGAGACCCCCGAGATAGTCGCTGATATCGACGAAACACATCCCGGCAGCGTCGTCGTCAGTCTCGACGCGAAAGACGGCGAAGTCGTCGTGAGCGGCTGGACCGAGGGGACGGGCCTCAAACCCGCCGAAGCGGCGGCGCGGTACGAGACACTCGGCGCGGGCGCGATTCTCTTCACGAACGTCGATGTCGAGGGACAGTTGGAGGGGATCGACCGAGAGGCGGTCGAAGCGGTCGTCGACTCGGTCGATATCCCGGTTATCGCTTCTGGCGGGGTGGCGACGGCCGACGACGTGGTCGCGTTGAAACGGGCGGGCGCGGCCGCAGTCGTCGTCGGTACTGCGCTGTACGAGGGTAAATTCACGCTCCGAGAGGCACAAGCCGCGGCGGACGAGAGCTAATCCCCGCCGGCCCAAAGGGCG
>CAYRWH010000296.1:0-1629 GCA_964427935.1 uncultured Halobellus sp.
CGTCCCGGTCCGCGTCGACGTCGACCGACATCCTCGCGTCCGCGAGCGATACAACATGGGTGGGTTCCCGACGACTGCCTTTTTAGCCCCCGACGGAACGCTCCTCACGGGTGCCGGCTATCTCGGCGTCGACGGCATGCGTCAGGTGTTGGAGTCCGTTCGAACGATGTGGACAGAGGACGGCCGGTCGGCCGGTCGCGTCCCTCGCGCACTGAACGGGGACCGACCGCCGGCCGGGGAGCTCTCCGAGGCAATCGAGAATCACCTCGCCGGGCAGGTAGAGACGAAGTACGACGCCGAATACGGAGGGTGGGGTACGGACGCAAAGTTCCCGCTCCCGCGGACCGTCGAGTTCGCGCTGAAACGCGACCGTGACCGCGCACTCCGCAGCCTCGATGCGGTCCGCGACCACCTCGCCGACGATGTCGCTGGCGGCTTCTTCCGGTTCGCCGGCTCGCGCGACTGGGGAGACGTTGCCTACGAGAAGCCCGCCGATACCACCGCCGCGGTGACTCGGGCGTTCGCGAACGCCTACCTCTACACCGGCGACGAGGCCTACCGCGAGCCTGCCGCCGACGCCGTTGGGTTCCTCACCGACGACCTCTGGACCGGTTACGGTGTCGGCGGCAGCTTCGGCCCCGGGCTCGGCCGCGCCTACTACGCAGCGCCGGCGGCGGACCGCGCCGAACTCGACTCGCCGCGTCGGGATCTCACGGTCTTCGCGGGCGCGAACGCGCTTGCGGCCGACGCGCTGCTCGCGTTCGCCGCCTACACGGACGACGACCGCGCTCGCGAGTACGGCGACCGGATCCTCGACGGGCTCGAACGCGACCTGATCGACCCGGACACCGGCGAGGTCACCCACTACCGGGCGACCGACGAGGTCGGTGAGTCGGACCTCCTCGAGGACGTCTCGCGCGTCGTCGCCGCGTACGTCCGCGGGGCGGGCGTGCTCGGTGAGGGGGCTCCGATCGCCCGGGCGGTCGCGGACCGGGCGATCGAACGGCTCCACGTCGACGGGTCGTTCGTGGACGGGCCGCGGTCGGGGCCGGCGCTGCTCGACCGCCCGTTCCGACCGCTCGACGGCAACGTGGCGCTTTCGTCCGCGCTCGTCGATCTGGCGGCGCTCACAGGAGAGGACCGGTATCGCGAGGTCGCCCGCGAGACCGCAGAATCGTTCGCGGGTGCGACCGAGCGACTCGGCGTTCAGGTCGCGGAGTACGGAAGTCTCGTTGGACGGCTGCTCCGCGGGACGACCGTTATCGCGGTTGGGACGGAGCCCGGCAGCGACCTCCACCGCGCGGCGTGGCGGGTCGCCGACCACGAGAAGGTGGTGGCCCCGAACGCACACCGAGCGGACGCACCGGCACCCCGAACAGTCTCCGAGGGGTCTGCGGTTGTGCTCGTCGACGGTGTCGCCTCCGCGCCGGCAACAACGCCGGATGAGTTGATGACACGGGTTGCCGAGACGATCGACTGACCCCGGATCGCCTCGATCGGCGCCGGGTGACGACGACACGACCCCCGCGCGGCCGTGTCGGAGCGACCCGTGTAAACGTCCGACGTGTTTATATCGTGGCCGAGGGATCGTCCGGTATGGCATCCCTTCGTGACCTCGGGCTCTCCGAG
>CAYRWH010000297.1:0-1600 GCA_964427935.1 uncultured Halobellus sp.
GCGGTTCGCGCCCTCAAAAGGGCGCGAACCGGGGCACGCCACCGTATTCTTTATCTATAGACCGCCGTCGCAGCCGCTCACAGTCCATTTAAATACGATCACGTCGCTGCTGATTTGAGAAATTCACTCCCGGTATCGATCAGTGGATACCGCGCAGTGACCAGCCGTTTCAGATAGAAACGCGTCCGAACGACTGCCTACGCCGGTTTTGCGGCCGCGTCGAGCGTCTCGCGCGCCTTTTCGGCTTCGGTACTGACGATGAACGAGCGCTCGTCGGCGTACTCCGCGACCGTTTCGAGCGCCTCCTGCGTCCCGATCTGACGGAGCGCCCACCCGGCCGCGGCACGGACATCGTCGGAGTCGTCGTCGGCGAGCGCGTCCGCGAGGGGGTCAACGGCGCGGGCGTCGCCGATGAGTCCGAGCGCGCGGGCAGCGTGCGGCCGGACGTGGTCGTTCTCCATTGCCAGCTTCTCCGCGAGCGGGCCGACCGCCTCGCTGGCCCCGATCTCGCCGAGCGCCTTGAACGTCGTCTTCTGTAGCTGCGGATTGGAGTCCTCGTCGACGTACTCGACGAGCGTCTCGACGGCCTCGTCGGCCGCCATCTTGCCGAGGATCCGGATTGCGAACCGGTCCCGCTTGCCCGCGCGGCCGAGCATCTCCTCGACCGACTCGTCGGTCTTTCCGCGCTTGCCCATGCGTTCGAGCGCCTCCAGACAGTGTCGCTCCATGAAATCCGACTGAAGCGAGTCGAGCGCGAGAAGCACCATATCGACGTTGCCGCGCGACTCGTGTTCCTTCAGTGCTGCCCACTCGACGGGGAAGTCTTTGTAGTGGCCGAGCACGTCGTAGTAGCCCTGTGCGCGCAGCTGTTCGTGCGTCTCCAGGTCGTCCCACTCCTCGGCGGCCTCCAGTGCGTCCGCAAGCACGTCCGTCGCGTCGATCAGCTCGGCGACCGTGTCCGCGTCGTCGTCAGGATCGAGCCCTGCGTTGTCGACCGCGTCGGCAACCGCGCCGAGCGCGTCGGTCAGCGCCGCAATCGTGTCGTCGTCGACGGCGACATCGGCGTCGACCGCGACAGTAGCGTCGTCGACGAACACCTCGACGGCGTCGGCAGCGTCCTCGCGGCCCGCAGCGGTCCACTCGGTGTCACTGAGGGTGTCGACAGCCGTCTCGATCGCCTCGACGACATCGGACGCGTAGGGGCCGCGAGCCGCCACAAGACTCTCGCGGATGGTCTCGATGCGTGCTTCAAGATCCGCACGCGGATCCTTGGCGTCGTCGTCATCCTCGTCGGGGTCGGGCAGATCCGCGTCCGCGAGGGCGGTTTCGGCGTCGTCCAGCAGCGCCTCGACATCGTCGAGGTCGGCCTCGGTCTCAGCCTCCTCCAGTGCCGTCTCTATCTGCTCGAGATACTCGGTCAGGGATTCCTCGGTCGCCTCGTCCGGAAGGGTTGGGGCGGTCGCCGCGGACTCGCCGTCAGCTTCCGGATCGTCGGCGTCGGCCCCCTCGGAGGCGTCCGCCGGGTCGTCGCCGTTGCTCATACATCCGAAACTGGGCGCGTAGTCCATTAAGACGTTTCCCTTCGTGGGCGGCGGCCCCG
>CAYRWH010000298.1:0-1594 GCA_964427935.1 uncultured Halobellus sp.
GCACCCATCCCGATCGCCTCGTCGCCGTTGAGGAGGACGTAGTCCTCGTCGGTGGTCTCAAGCGCGTAGTCGAACTCGTGGTCGTACTCCTCGTCGACGTACGACTGGCCCGCGCGGGCAGCCTCTTTGTTGTTGTCGACGAGCTTCCGGCCTTTGTCGCCGAACCGCTTTTCGAGCGCGGAGTCGAGGTTCTCGATGGGGAAATCGGCGACCTCACAGGCTGCGCCGAGTGCGACGACGTTCCGCATGATCGCACCGCCGGCCTCCTCGGCGAGTCGTTTGAGTGGAACGTCGATCCCGATCATCCCCTCAGGAATTTCGACGTTTTGCATCGTCGTTCGCTCGCCGTCGTAGATGATCACGGACCCCTCGTGGAGCTCGTCGAGGTTCTCCTCGATTGTTCGCGGAGTCAACGCGATGAGTACGTCGAGCCGGTCAACGACGCTCTGTACCTTGTCGACGGAGGTCCGCACCTTATATGCGGTGTAGCCGCCTCGAATCCGCGAGGCGAAGTCCTTCGACGTGAACACGTGTCGACCCGCCCGAGAGAGCGCTTGCGCGAAGATCTTCCCGGTCGAGTCGATGCCGTCGCCGGCTTCCCCGCCGACGGCCCAGTTGAAGTCCGCTGCCATGCTATGAGGCAGTTTTCGCCGGACTCATCAAAAGACTTCTGGAAGGAGTGACTGTCTCGTTTTCAAACGAACGGACTGTTTTATTGATATAGGTTCAAATGTAGGTAGTATATACGCGACAATAGGGTAATAAGTGAACGATCGTTTTCCAGATCCCTCACGATCGACCCTTCCTGTCGCACCGGAGTTCGACGTTCGTCGAACCACCGATGGCCTCTAACCCGGGCAGGAGCGACGGCCCCCACCCCGTGGTTTCGACACGGGCAGGACCGGCGTCGACGGGAACACGTTTGTGTCCGCCGACCGAATCTCTGGCATGGATACGACAGCGACGATTGACGCGGTCGAAACGGTCGGCCGTGATACGTACGCGCTCCGGTTTCACGCGCCGGACGGGTTCACGGCCGAACCCGGACAGTTCGTGAAACTCGGAACGGAAATAAACGGTGAGCACGTCGCCCGCTTTTATACTCTCTCTTCACCGACGGTTGGCGACACGTTCGAGGTCACGGTCGGTATCGATCTCGAGGAGGGCGGCGAGTTCTCCGCGTTCCTCGCCGACGCCGACGCTGGCACCGAAATGACGCTTGCGGGACCGTTCGGCGACCAGCACTACGCTGGTGAGTCCCGCGCGGTGGTCGTTGCCGGCGGCCCCGGCGTCGGGCCGGCGGTCGCCATCGCGGAGCGTGCCCTCGATGAGGGGGCCGAAGCTGCTATCGTCTACCGAGACGACGACGTGTCACACGAGACCCGCCTCGACGACCTTGCTGCCCGCGGCGCGACGATTCACCTCCTCGACGCCGATGACACGCTCGATGGCGCGGTCGCCGAGGTTCTGACCGGCGGCAACGGCGAGACCGTCTTCGTCTACGGCTTCGCTGATCTGGTTGCCGACGCGGAAGCAGCGATCGAGGCCGCCGGCGGCGACGCAGATGCCGCGAAGGTCGAGAACTTCGGATAGC
>CAYRWH010000299.1:0-1550 GCA_964427935.1 uncultured Halobellus sp.
CGCTAATCGGGGTGAAAATACCGCGGGCACGTCGCGCGGATCGACGACGCGTCGGTGGGATACGTGTGCCTGTCCGCAGTTGACGTAGCCGGCCAGGTCCCATAACGGTGCGACCAAATATGCATGGTGAACCGTCCCGGAGAGGCGTGCTCCGGTGGACCGTATCGAAAACGTTACCCTCAGCCGAACGGTATCGCGGGTCATGAGCGACACCGACGAGGAAACGGAGGAGGAAGCGCCGGCCGTCGAACTCGGTGAGGGTCCCGACGTCGAGGGTGAGCCGCTCGCGCGAGCCGCGTCGCGACTCACGTGGCCCGCAAAGCGAAGCGATGTTCGCGCTCAGGAGGGCGAGACCGTGATCCGGACGCCCGAAGGACCGGTCGAACTCGACGAGGCACTCGCCGAGTCCGAAGTTCCGCTGTTCGAGAGCCGGAGCGACTTCCTCGAAGCCGTCGAAGATGTCGTTGGTCGCGGTCCGGTCGCGACGGAGTAGCGCGGTCGAGATCGCTCGACAGGGGCGACCGTCGTGATCGCCGGCATCGCACACCCTTTTGTTCGTCCCGACCCGAACGGGATACATGACGATCCCCTTCGATCCGGCCGAGTTGGACCCCGAAGAGTTCGGTGAGGAGCGTGCGACCCTAGAGATGGACCACGAGGCGGCGATCGAACACGTCCGCGAGGTGTGTACGGAGGTTGGCTTCGGCTTTCCCGTGGAGTTCTCGCCCTCAGAGATGCTGAACGAGAAGGTCGACGCCGGTCGTGACCCCTACTACGTGCTCGGAGCGTGTAACCCGAAAATGGCCGATCGGGCGCTGGACGCGACCGACGGAAGAATCGGGTCGCTGTTCCCCTGCAACATGGTTATCGAGCAGGTCGAACCTGGGAAACAGGTTGTCCATCACGTCTCGATCATGCGGATCGCTCGACTGCTCGGGTTGCCGAGCGACGACGAGGAGATGGACGCGATCATCGACGATACCGGCGAGATGGTCGAGACAGTCTTTGACCGCCTCGGCGAGTAACGATCTCTTTTAAGAGGCACAGAGAATTCGGGTACCACAGATACCTGTTGAGAGATGGCGGGAGTGGGTCACTCAGATCGGAAGCGCCGTGATCGTGTTTAAAAGAACTGTGAGCGGCTGCGACGATCGCTTATAAATGGACGATGCTGTGGCGCGCCCCGGTTCGCGCCCTTTCAAGGGCGCGAACCGACGGCGCGAGGTCGCCGGCGCTCCGCGCCGGCTGTCACCGGGCGAAGCCCGGTTGCCCGAGGGACTCTGTCCCTCGCTGCCAGAGAATCTTCGATTCTCGCTGGAGCCCGGAACGGCGCTTGCGAGCGCCGTTCCGGCGAGGCTGGGGAGGCGTGAGGTGCGGGTGCTGTGCGGGGCGGGACTCAAAGGGGCAGCCGTGCGGGCGGCGTAGGCGACGTAAGCACCGCAACGAGGGAGTTTACGACCGAGTGAGGAGCACAGCGAGCGTACGCCGCCCGCACGGCTGGGGCTTTGGAGGTGTTCACCGCCGATCCGCCAGCAACCAGTTATAAACGA
>CAYRWH010000300.1:0-1540 GCA_964427935.1 uncultured Halobellus sp.
GGCAAGGGGTTCTTTTATCCCGATTCGCTCGACGACGAACGCGCCGAGCGACGCGCGAGAGAAGCGATCGAGGGCAGCGAAGCGGTCGTGATCGCCGACGGAGACGCCGACGGTCTCGCCTGTGCGGCGATGATCCGCGAAGCGTACGACGCCGCACTGGATGTGGAGCCGTTCGAGACCGCTATCACCGAGCGACTGGCAGGAGATGACGAGGAGACGGCCCCCACCGAGGACGACGAGGAGATGTCCCTCGAGGAACCCGCCGCGGACGACGATGATGCCGCCATTGAGGACCCCCACATGCGCTCCCCGGTCGGACTAGTGCCGGCGGGGCCGTACTCACTCGACACTGCGCTCGAACGCGTCGCCGCGTACGCGGACGACGACATCGACCTGTACGTGTGTGACATCTGTCCGGACGAGTTCGAGCCGATAGCCGACACCCTCGAATCGCTTGCGGCGTCCACCGCCTCGATCCGCTGGTTCGACCACCACCAGTGGGACGAGTCGGTGGCGGCAGCCGTGCGCGAGGCCGGCGTCGAACTCACAGTCGGCGAATCCGACGAGGAGTGTACCGCAGATGTGACGCTCCGCTCGCTTCCCCACGAGTTCTCGGAGCGATGGGCCGAACTGGCCGTCGTCACCCGCGACCACGACCTCTGGATCAAAGAGGACCCCCGGTCGGATGACCTCGCGGACTACTCATACTGGGCCGGAAACGAGGAGTACGCGGCCGTCGTCGGCGCGTACGGCGCTGATCTCCCGGAGACGGTCCTCGAATACGTGGAATCACGTCGTGTCGAGAAGCGGGCGCGGATCGATGCCGCGGTCGACCGCGCCGTGACCCACGAGGTGGGCGACTGGCGCGTCGACGTGACGTACGGACGCTGTTCGCAGAACGAGGTCGCCGAGACGCTGCGCGAGCAGGGGGCCGACGCGGCCGTGATCGTCAAACCCGCCGGATCGGCCTCGATCCGCGGGTCAGAGACGTTCCAGCACGCACACGAGGTCGCCGGCAAGGTGAACGGCGGCGGGCATCCGCAGGCGGCCGGCTGTAAGCCGGATATCTACGACGACATGCTGGATTACGCCCATCACTGGACCACCGACGGGCAGGCGTGTAAACGCGTGATCCTTGCCGCGTTCGAGGCGGTCGCCGAGGAGGTCGCCGCCGAGGAGACCGACGAGATTCCTGACGACGACGGGTAGCAGCCGACCGCGGTCGACGTGGGTCCGCTAGCGCTTATATACGAGAACGTCGGGTGAGCGTGTTCCTCCCGCCAGCGGCGTCCGTGACCGACGTTGCGGAGTTCCGATCAGGTTGCTCTGTTGAAATCCGTAGAGGTTTCTCTCCCCCTGCGGTCAGTACAGATGCGGTAGTGAGTGATGGCGGGAGTGGGTGTTGTAGATCCATGACTGTGATCAAGTACTTAAATAGGCGTGAGCGACGGCGATGATTATTTATAAAACCTAGTGCGGTGGCGCGGGTAGTGTTCAAATAAGCTGATTCCATGCGAATGCGAACGATCTGAGCCACTCG